>JAEYYE010000143.1 GCA_023430945.1 Bacteroidota bacterium | reverse complement strand
AATTGTCCAGCACCACCACGATCCCGAACCCGGTGCAATTGGATACGCTGTGGTTCCAACTCGCGCTGCAACAACCCGATGATGATTCATTGGGCTTCATCTGGACGAACCTCGATGATCCGGATACCCTGGGCAACGCATACCGCTGGTTCACCCAAAGGCTGAACAAGGATGGTGATGCAACACCGCGCGACAGGCGATTCATTCCACCGCTCTTCGGGATCTTCGACGATCGGTACATCAATGGCATCAACGATCTGCCGGTGAATTTCTACCGCGGCAGCGAACCGTATGATAATTCGGACGAAATGAGCGCGGAGGAGGGGTTCTTCAAGCGGAACGATACCGTGGCGTTCAAGTTCACGAGCATCGGCCGCACGGAATACGCTTTCTTCAACTCGTTCGCGAACAATGTGGTCTCGGATGGCGATGTGTTCAGCACCCCGGCGAATATCCGATCGAACATTGAAGGCGGCCTAGGCATCTGGGTGGGTTATGGGGTTTTCCTCGATACGCTGATCTGCATTCCCCAATAGGCCGATCGTTTCGGCGGATCGGGCTATTTTTGCAGGAAAGAACGACCGGCCGGTGAATGCCCGCCGATCCATTGAAATGAGCGAACAGATCGAACATGTGAAATGCCTGATCATTGGATCGGGTCCTGCCGGATACGCCGCCGCGATCTATGCGGCCCGCGCTGATCTCAAACCCCTGATGTTCGAGGGCCCGCTGCCCGGCGGGCAGTTGACCCAGACCACTGAGGTGGAGAACTATCCCGGTTATCCCGATGGCCGCACCGGTCCGGAAATGATGGAGGATCTGCGCAAACAGGCGCTCCGCTTCAAGACGGACATCCGCCACGGCTGGGTAACGAAGGTGGACTTCACCGGTCCGATCCACAAGGTATGGGTGGATGAGAAGACCGAATACCACGCCGATACGGTGATCATCAGCACGGGCGCGAGCGCTAAATGGCTCGGTCTGCCGAATGAGATCAGGTTGCGCGACATCGGTGGCGGTGTTACCGCTTGTGCTGTTTGCGATGGATTCTTCTATCGTGGGCAGACCGTGGCGCTGGTTGGTGCCGGTGATAGCGCATGCGAAGAAGCTTCCTACCTCGCGAAGCTGTGCCCCAAAGTGTACATGCTTGTCCGCCGCGATGAGTTCCGCGCCAGCAAGGCGATGGTGCATCGGGTGAAGAACACACCGAACATCGAGATCATGTTCAATACGGAAGTGACCGATGTGATCGGCGAAAATTCCGTGGAAGCGATCAAAGTGATCAATAATGCCACCAGTGAAGAGAAGCGGCTTGATGTGACCGGCCTGTTCCTTGCGATCGGTCACACACCCAACACTGCGATCTTCAAGGATTGGCTGGATATGGACAAGGTCGGCTATTTGAAGCATGAGCCTGATAGTACGCGCACCAGGATCCCGGGTGTATTCGTTGCCGGCGATGCGGCCGATCATGTTTACCGCCAGGCAGTTACAGCTGCTGGTACCGGTTGCATGGCAGCGCTCGATGCCGAACGCTATCTGGCCGCCAAGGAAGTTCCGGCGCTCGTGACAGCCTAATTCGTTGTGGGCCGATCGTTGCGAATAGCCTGGTCGATCGGTTGTTGCCTTTTCTTCACCGCCTCCATCGCGTCGTTCGATCCGCATGCGGAACTGCGTGCGATCGTAAAAGGCGATATGAACGGTGTTGTCGCAAGGCTTACG
Organism: Bacteroidota bacterium; assembly: GCA_023430945.1. Taxonomy (GTDB): domain Bacteria; phylum Bacteroidota; class Bacteroidia; order Flavobacteriales_F; family PHOS-HE28; genus PHOS-HE28. The sequence continues at coordinate 3,058 of JAEYYE010000143.1, read as the reverse complement.
GCAAAGCTTTCCGATCCCGAGGTCCGACGCGATACGCTGCTGTGGGCGCGTACCCTGGAGGTGTTGGGCGAGCAATACTTCCGTATCAGCGACATCGATGAAGCGAAACGTTATTGGGATGAAGCCTTTGAACTGAGGCGTGCGCGTTTCGGAAATGATTCACCGGAATCCGGCGTAGGTCTCGCGTACCAGGCCCGCTATCATAATTACATGGCCGCACCGCAATGGGATCATCAGATCACCGCGGAAGAATCGGCCGTACGCGCGTTGGGACTGATCGGGAATGGCGCGTCCGTGGCCGCTATGGAACATGTGCTTGCGCTGCGTGAACGTGCTTACGCGTACAAGGTCTTCAATGGGCTTTATGCATTGCATAGGACGAAGGATAGCCCGGCGGAGCCATCGGTCGCGGCAAGGCCATACTTCAGGAAGGCCTTGCACGAGGCGATCGCCGCGCAGGATACGATCTGGATCGCACAGCTCCTTCACGATATCGGCAATACGTTCACCGATCAGGCCATTCCTTCACGCCACGATACGGCCAAGCTGGAGATGGTCGTGGATTCCGCGATGTGGTATTACGGTCGATCCATCAGGCTGATGGAACAATGCGGGCTGGGAGTTTCGGAGCCTGTGATGATGGACCACCTCACCATGGGCCTGCTGCAGGAATATGCGTTCCTACAGGATGGATTCATGCCAGCGATCCAGAGCTATCGGCGGGCGTTGCGCGTTCTGCTGGACATGCAACGGATCCCGCGATCCACGGACCTGTATCGATTTCAGACCTCGGTCCCCAACAAGGCGCAGGTGTTGGAATTGATGTCGTTCATCTCGCATTGCTACGATCGGATCTGGTGGGAGGATAAGCAGAGCAGCTTTATCGATAGTGCGATCCATGTGATCGAGGCGGCGGTACCCTACTGGGAGGCATTGGTGAAGGAGTATGACAGCCGCAGGCTGCATCTGGTCACGAGTTCCTATGCGCATTCGCCGTTCCAATACGCGCACATCTTCCATTTGGATCGTTACGTGCACAAGGGGAACAGCGATGATCTGATCGCCGCGATCATCCACCTGGAACGCAGAAGGAATTTGAAGATCCAGCGGGACAGATTGAAGCGCGGGCTTCCTTCGCTCCAACTCCTGGAAGAGCCGGTCACCATTGATGATCTTGTTGCTCCGAAGGGCACGTTGATCATTGAATACATGACAGGGCATGGCTTCTTCGCCGTGGTGATCGATCAGGATGGTCCTGAATTGATCGATCTGGGCCAGTTGACTTTCAACGTGGAGTTCGGCGTTGCGCGGTTCGCTGAATTCCCGGTGAACGAGGTGAGCGACGATCGCGATCGGTTCCGCAGCGGAGCGATCGAATGGTACCAGCGATTGCTTCAGCCGGTATTACAGGATCGTGAGGAAAGAAAGCTGGTGATCATTCCCTATGGTACGCTTTCGCATCTGCCTTTCGCGGCGTTGATGATCGATACCGTTCCCGATCGATATGTTGGCCAGGAATATGAGATCCGCATCGCTCCCGACCTTCGATCGGCGCTGCAACCGGTGCAACGGGCCGAGGATCGCACCGTGATAACCGTGGCAAATGGCGCGGAGACCAGTGATCTTCCATTCGCCCTGCGTTACGCCAAAGCGCTCGCGCAGGATCTCGATTCGGAGCTTGACACTGCGTTGCGCTCCGAGCGGCTCGATCTTCTTCTTCGCGAACCAGGGATACTTCACATCGCTTCGCATGCCCGCGCTGCAGGCCTGCCTGATACCGAGCCGTACATTCTGCTTACGGATCGCGCCTGGAGCGAAATGGATATCCCGTGGGGAAAAGTGGATCGCGACCTGATCGTTCTTGCTGCATGCTCCAGCGGCAGCGGGCGGGTCTTTCTTGGCGAAGGCGCGCAAAGCCTCGGTCATGCGCTATTGCAGGCCGGCGCCGATGCCGTGATCCATACGTTGTGGCCTGTGGATGATCGATCCACCAACGAGATCCTGCATCACATGTATTCTTCAATGCTCGCCGGCGACCCCGCGAGCACAGCGCTCCACAAGGCCAAGAACAGGTTCATTGAAGAACACCAGGACGATGGGCTTGACGATCCGTTCTATTGGAGCGGGATCGTGCTTGCCGGTACCGATGTGAGGTTGGATCGGGACCGGCCCGGTGTGCTCATCGGATCGGTGGTGGCGGCCTTGTTGCTGATCGGGATCCTGGTTCACAAGCGATCGAGCAGTTCGCGTGAGCGCCCGCTCAATTGAGGATCCCTGCTTTGGGCGAGTTCCTCCAGAAGCGGCTTCGCCATTTCGATCCGGCCTTCCCGCAATTCACAGATCGCATGGTGATAGCGGGCCTTGTTGCTGAAGACCGATCCAAGGGGCACCTCATTGAAAAACCCGATCGCACGATCGCATTGCGCAAGTTCTGCTGATGCGATGCCTGCGAAATAATTCAGCGTATCGTTACCAGGTTCCTTCGCAAGCATTTGCTCCAACGATCTCTGCACCTGGAGGTGGTTCCCCAGCTTCAGGTCGTTCATCACTTCATCCAATGCCCTGCCTTTAGCGCTCATCAGTACAGGCAGGCCGGGTTCCTCGATCCCATATTCGTTCGCCAGCCTTACATGTTCCGGAGCGCGCAGCACCCACCAGATACCGAAGATGATCACCGCGACAGCTGCAGCCGCGAACCAGATGCTCCTTGAACTTTCGGGCGCACCATCCAACTCCCGATCGATCTGTTTCAACTTCTGCTTCAATCCGCCCGGTGGAACGCGAGCGGCACGCGTTGAAATGATCCCTTTTATGGCGAGCTGGAAAGCCCGGTACCTTTTCGCCAGATCGGCATCGCGCGCAAGCTCCGCATCGAACGCGCGGGCTTCAGCCTCGGGCATGGTATTGAAATACCGGGCCTCGAACCGATCTTGTTCCAACTCGTCCATATGTTCGATCACCCGATCCATCACATCAACATCATCATCAATCCCTTCTTCACCTGGTCCATCAATCGCTTCAATGCGATGCATTTCTTCTTCTTGGCCACATTGGCGTT
>JAEYYE010000099.1 GCA_023430945.1 Bacteroidota bacterium | reverse complement strand
GAACAGGTGTTGGGTGATGGCGAGTTCATCTTCGATGTGATCGATCTGCTCGGCTGCCCGCACCGTGACACTATTACGGTGATCACGATGGAAGAGGATCCACAGCTCTTCGCACCGAACGCGTTCTCACCGGACGGCGATGGACTGAACGAGGAATTCAAGATCGTTGGGTACGGAGAAAAGGATGTGACATTCACGATCTTCGATCGGTGGGGTGAGCAATTGTGGGAAAGCACCAGCACTGATACTGGTTGGGATGGCAGCTACAATGGGATCCCTGTGAAGAACGACATCTATGTGTATCAATTGAAGTACACGGGGGTCTGCAACGCTGAGGAACGCGAAGTGATCGGACATGTAATGGTAGTACGGTAAGGAAAGATCAGCAGCGAACACAACATGAAAAGGTCACTTCTTTCAATGCTCCTGATCGGGGCAGCATCCCTGATCGCGAATGCGAACGATGCCGATGAACATGATCACTCCACGCCCGGTGCCGCGATCGCTGCTCCGACGATGATGGGCGAATATGTGGAGAACAAAGGCCAATGGCCCGATCCGGTGCTGTTCCGGGCAGATTTCGGTGTAACCGCTCTGTTCGCTGAACAAGGCCGGCTCACCTTCTCGAAATGGGCCGACGATGTGCCTGAAAAGGTGCATGAGCTACAACATAGCGGCGATCCGGCGGGTACGGTGTTGAGCGGACATGCATGGTACATGATCTTCACCGGTGCACGTGCCGATGCCACGATCGAGCGCACCGGCATATCGGCCGACCATTTCAATTACTTCATCGGTAACGATCCATCGAAATGGGCCACTGAAGTAAGGCATTACATGGAAGTGCGTTACCGCGATCTCTGGCCAGGCGTGGATCTGCGATTGTACGATCAGCAAGGCGCCTTCAAGTACGATCTTGAATTGGCGAGCGGCGATCGCGTGGATCAAGTAGGCTTCACCTACGAAGGACTTGATGCGATCGGAGTGAACGAAAAAGGTGAGCTCGTGTTGCGCACCAGCGTTGGTGAGTTGTATGAATCAACCCCGGTCGCATGGTATGCGGATGGTGCCAAAGAGAAGGTGGAATGTTCCTTCATCTTGAACGGTAATTCCGTTGGATTCAAGCTCGCGGAAGGCACCGATCGCTCACGTCCCATCGTGATCGATCCGCTTCTGATCGCATCCACCTTGAGCGGTACTGGAAATATCGGTTCCACACAGAACTATGGGCACACGGCCACTTACGATGAAGCCGGGAACATCTACACGGGTGCGATCTGTTTCGGGCAGGGATATCCCACCACTCCCGGAGCCTTCGATTCAACCTTCGGATCCACCAGTGGTGGTTTCGGAGTGGATATCGCAGTGAGCAAGCTCGATCCCACTGGATCGAACCTGCTCTTCGCGACCTACCTCGGTGGCGATGGCGGAGATTACCCGCACAGCATGGTGGTCACACTCGCCAACGAGCTCACCCTGTATGGTTCCAGCGATTCCAACAACTATCCCACAACGCCGAATGCATTCGATACAAGCCACAATGGCGGGGCAGATATCGTTGTCACCAAACTCAATTCCACCGGCACGGCACTGATCGGATCCACTTACATGGGAACCAGCGCCCAGGATGGCCGGAATTCACTCACGAGCAACTATGGTGACTCCTATCGTGGGGAGATCATTTCAGATGGAAGCGGACAGATCCTCGTCGCTTCCTGTAGTCATGGAACTGGTTTTCCAACGAGCACCGATGCTGTTCAACCGATCCATGGTGGCGGCCAGGACGGGGTTGCATTCTGCCTGTCACCGAACTTGAGCACATTGGTCTGGAGCACCTACATCGGAACTGCCAGCGATGATATGGCTTTCGGGATCAAGCTGAATTCAGCGGGTGAAGCTTATGTCGCTGGTGGCACATCGAGCAATGCGTTTCCCACTACCGCCGGATCGGTGCAACCAGCATCTGCAGGAGGTAACGAGGCCTTCATCGTCCATTTGAACGATAACGCGAGCCAGATCCTCCATTCCACTTACTTCGGGACCACCGGTAGCGATATCGCGTTCTTCATTCAGTTGGATCAGAATGAGGATGTATACATCTACGGCCAGTCTCCTGATGGGCTGGTTCCGATCGCTCCGGCAGGCATCTATGGCGTGGCCGGAGGAGGCAGTTTTGTAGCAGAATTCACTGCCGACCTTTCCTCCTCGATCTTCACAACTTCACTAGGACCAACATCAGGTGGCTGGAGCAACGGCATGGTGCCGGTAGCATTCCTGGTGGACATCTGTTACAACATCTACGTTTCCGGCTACAGCCCCGATACGGGTTGGGATATCTCCTCCGATCCGCTCTACTCGACAGGCGGTTTCTACCTGGCGGTATATGAAGAGGATATGTCCAGCCTGTTGTACGGAACATATTATGAAGGAGCCTCACATGTGGATGGAGGCACGAGCCGATTTGATTCGAACGGTATCGTCTATCAGGCAGTCTGTACTAGTGGTGGTTTTCCTACAACACCGAATGCCTATTCCAACGTTCAGCCGTTCGGATGGGATGTCGGTGTCTTCAAGATCGATATGCAGCAGGCGGGTGTTCAGGTCTACATCCAGACCGAATCCACGCAGGGCTGCGCTCCGGCCACCTTCACGTTCAACGGCAGCGGGAATGCGCCTCAATATGTGTGGGACATGGGCGACGGCACGACCGGCCTTACCGGCGATACCATCGTGTACACCTATGAGGAAGTGGGCACCTATGTGATCACGCTCGTCGGGCTCGATCCGGCCACGTGCAACTTCAGTGACACCACCATGATCACCGTTACGGTAGGCGATGGGCAGGCTCCGCAGGCATCGTTCCAGGCCGAGCCGTACAGCAGTTGCGATGGTTTCAGCGCACAGTTCGAGAACACCAGCACACCGGCCTCGGACATCATCTGGGATTTCGGCGATGGCGAGACCGGTACGGATAACGATCCGCTTCATGTTTACGATGCTCCAGGCACGTACGATGTATGGCTCACGATAAGTGATGATATCTGTGGCGGCACGGATTCGGTACTTGCGCAAGTGGTGATACCGCTACCCACCATGGATTACGATCTGAATTCACCGCTCTACCTGTGCTCCGGTTCAACGGTGATGCTCAACGCCGGCGGTGGCTATGACAGTTATTTGTGGGACGATGGATCGAATGCACAGATGATCTCGGTGAATGAACCCGGTATGTATACCGTACAGGTTACGGACGGCATGTGCGAAGGCCAGGATTCGATCGAAGTTGTGCCGGCACCGGAAGTCGCGAAAATGGATGATGTGGTGAGCTGCCCGGGCCTGGTATCGGAACTTCAGGTGCCTTTCCCGGTGAACAGCGTGACATGGAACACCGGATCGGATTCAACGAGCATCACTGTGGATGAGAGCGGACCGTACTGGTTCACCGCGATCGACGCCTATGGATGCACGCGGATCGATACGGCCGAAGTGCAGGTGATCCCGGTGGGAGAGGCATCGGCCACCATACCGAACGTTTTCACGCCCAACGGTGATGGCTGGAACGATCGGTTCCAGGTGAGCGGGATCGGTGTCACCGATTTCTACATGGAGGTGTATAACCGCTGGGGCCAGATGATGTTCACAAGCTCCGATCCGGGCAATGGCTGGAACGGCGGAAAGGACAACACCGCCAACGATACGCCCGACGGCACCTATTATTACATCGTGAGCTACAAGGACCTTTGCTCCGATGAGCCGAAAGCAACACATCATGGCCATGTGACGCTGCTTCGGTAGGTCCCGGCGAGGTCGGATAAGATCATTTCTTCGGCCGAAGGATCGGCCAAGCCGGACGGATATTTAACTTTTCCCCCATGATCCGCCACTGCCTCCTGCTTCTTTGCATCGGTCACATCGCTTTCGCATTCGCTCATTCGCACGACGATCACGGAAAAGCCGCGCTGCAATTCCATGCCAACAAAGGCCAGTGGCCGGGCAAGGTGTTGTATCGCGCGCTCACCCCGGGAGGTGCGGTCTTCGTGGAGAATGCAGCCTTCACATACACGTTGCGATCGGGGGGTGAATGGGCTGCGCACGGCAGTAAGGATGCATCGATCGAGCCGTTGCGCATGCATGCGTTCAAGGTGCATTTCGAAGGCGGATCGGCCAAGGCGCATCAAGGAGATCATGCCTTTCCACATTACGTGAATTACTTCCTTGGGAACGATGAGAGCAAATGGGCTTCGGGCGTACCGGTCTTCGCTGAAGTGAAATTGAATGAGGTGTATCCGGGCATCGATCTGCGCGTGGATGGACACAACGGGATGAAGTACGAATGGCTCGTTGAAGCTGGCGCCGATCCGCGATCCATCATTATGCGTTACGAAGGCGCCGACCGGCTTCACCTTGAAGGCGGACTGCTCTTCATAAAGACCTCTGCCGGCGATCTGGTGGAGCAACGCCCGGTCGCCTGGCAGATCATCGGTGAACAAAAGGTGCCGGTGGAATGTGAATTCGAGTTGAAGGATGATCGCGTGCGATTCGTTCTTCCAGATCATGATCCGGCGTATCCGCTGGTGATCGATCCCGTGGTCGTCTTCAGCAGCTACAGCGGAAGCACGGCGGATAACTTCGGTTTCACCGCAACCTATGATCAAGCGGGAAATCTCTATGGCGCCGGATTGGTCCTTGGCGCCGGTTATCCGGTGACCACCGGTGCGATCCAGCCCAATTTTGGCGGCGGATTCGGTTGCGACATGGGGATCAGCAAATTCAGTTCCGATGGAAGCACGCTGATCTGGAGCACGTACCTCGGTGGCAGCGAAAGCGAAGTGCCGCACAGCATGGTGGTGAATTCCGCAGAAGAGCTGTACGTTCTTGGAAGTTCGAACTCAGTTGATTTTCCCGTCACTTCGGGCGCTTTCAGCACCACGTTCGGCGGCGGCATCACGCCGAACTTTTCGGGAACCTCTTATGGCTTCACCTACACCGGTGGAAGCGATATCGTTGTGGCGCATTTCAATTCCACGGCTACAGCATTGATCGGTTCCACGTATGTGGGCGGATCGGGAAATGATGGATTGAACCAGGATCTGCCGACCAATTGGAATTATGGCGATCCGTTCCGCGGCGAGATCATCCTCGACCAACAGGAAGATCCGCTGATCGCCACCACCACGATCAGCACCGATCTGTTCACTTCGCCCGATGCGCCGCAACCTACGAACGGCGGAATGCTCGACGCCTACATCTTCCGTATGGATCAAACGCTTTCAACCATTCCATGGGCCACCTATTATGGTGGATCGGGCACAGATGCGGGTTATGGGGTACAGACATCAAGCACCGGCCAGATCTATATGACCGGCGGAACGAGCAGTACCGATCTGCCGATGGCGGGCACGCCGGCCACTGGGTCTTTCAGTGGTAACGTGGATGGCTTCATTGCACGATTCGCGGCCGATGGATCGGCGCTCCTCTCCACTACATATCTGGGAACGAGCTCATACGATCAGAGCTATTTCGTTCAATTGAACACCGCCGACGAGGTTTTCGTGGTGGGCCAGACCAACGGCGCTTATCCCGTGACACCGGGCAAATACACGAACGCGGGCGCGACACAATTCATCCATAAGTTCTCCAATGATCTTTCCACCTCACTCTGGTCCACGCGGATCGGTGGATCGGGCAGCGAGAACCTTTCTCCTTCTGCCTTCCTGGTAAGCAATTGCGGTCAGATCTATTTCAGCGGTTGGGGCGGAACAACGCAATCGGCTGGATCGGGCGGAGTGATCAGCAGTACGTTCGGTCTTCCTGTTACGCCGGATGCATACCAGAGCACCACGAATGGGAGCGACTTCTATTTGATGATGCTTCAACCCGAAGCGGTCGATATCGGCTATGCCACGTTCTTCGGTGGCACAGCTGCCGAGCATGTTGATGGCGGAACCTCGCGATTCGACAAGAACGGGATCGTGTACCAGGCAGTGTGCGCGGGTTGCCAGCTATTGACCTATCCTACCACACCGGGTGTTTGGAGCAACACGAACAACAGCTTCAACTGCAACCTCGGGGTGTTCAAGATCGATTTCGAGCAGGCCGTACAAGTGGCGATCCAGGCGAGCGCCACCGATCTTTCGGTGTGCCTTGGTGAACCGATCGTTTTCAATGCAGTTGGATCGGCGAATACCTGGATCTGGTATCTGGGCAATGGTGAAGCGCCGGTGGAAGGCCAGCAGGTCACGCACACCTATGATTCGGCAGGGACCTACGAGATCATGCTTGTTGGCATCGATACCGCATCATGCAATTTCGCCGATACCGCAATGGTCACCATGCTCGTTTCACCGCCGGTCGACATCGAGCCTTCGTTCGATATCGCGCCTGCCGCCACCTGCCAGGGCTTCACGGTGGAACTTACGAACACCAGCAATGTGGGCATCATCGTTACCTGGGAGTTCGGCGATGGTGCAACAGGTTCCGGCAACAGTGTAACCCATTTCTACCAGCTTCCAGGAGAATATGAAGTGACCTTGAACGTGATCGATCCGATCTGCGGCGACACGGCCATGCTGATGATACCCATGGTGCTGGATCCGCCGCAGATCGATCTGGACATGCCTTCGCCGGTCGCGTTGTGCGATGGCGATGCGGTCACCTTGAGCGCTGGATCGGGATTCACCACGTACATCTGGTCCACCGGACAGTTCACTTCTTCGATCACCGTGAACCAACCCGGCACATATTCGGTCTCGGTGAACGATGGACTTTGCACCGGATCGGATACCGTGCAAGTCGTAACGCAACCGATGCACGCGCCAGCGGGCGACATTGCCATCTGTCCCGGAATGGCGACCGAGATCTCACCAACCTTCACCACCAGCCAGATCCTTTGGAATACCGGCGATACGACGTTCGCGATCGCACCGATCGAAAGCGGCGAATACTGGTTCCTTGCGATCGATGAATATGGTTGCGAGCGGCGCGATACGATCATGGTGACGGTCGCTACGAACGGAGAAGGCCTGGCCTACATCCCGAATGTTTTCTCACCGAACGGCGATCTGCAGAACGATCATTTCCAAGTGAGCGGGCTTTCGCTGGATCAATTCAGCATGGAGGTGTACAACCGCTGGGGCCAGTTGATGTACCAGACCACGAACCCGGCCAACGGCTGGAACGGCGGTGTGGACAACAGCGGCGACAAAGTGCCGGATGGAACCTACTTCTACATTATCACCTACAAGGATCTGTGCTCCACGGAACCGGTCTCCACTCACCATGGGCATGTGACCTTGGTGCGGTGATGCTGGAAAAATCCTCCTGGAAAGAATCCTCCGCAGGGTCTCCGTCTTCGGGACCCTGCGCTTGTACCGATCTGCGTGAAGGATAGAAACGGAAAGCCCGGAATCCGCCTGCCATCCGCTGGCGGCTGAGGACTTGAAGTGGATAGCCTGACCCCGCCTTCGCTAAAGCTTCGGCTGGGCTTGCCCACTGTAGCCTTTGCGAAAGCGGACAAAGCCCGATACGAGAAGAAGCGGGGGCACGCCCACACCTCCGATCAATAACGCATCAACAGCGCGATGCCGCCGTACTCCTCCATGGAATCCTCCGCAGGGTCTCCGTCTTCGGGACCCTGCGCATCCACCGATCTGCGTGAAGGATAGAAACGGAAAGCCCGGAAGCCGCGCTTTTGGCGGCTGAGGACTTGAAGTGGATAGCCTGACCCCGCCTTCGCTAAAGCTTCGGCGGAGCTTGCCCGCTGTAGCCTTTGCGAAAGCGGACAAAGCCCGATACGAGAAGAAGCGGGGGCACGCCCACACCTCCGATCAATAACGCATCAACAGCGCGATGCCGCC
>JAEYYE010000077.1 GCA_023430945.1 Bacteroidota bacterium | reverse complement strand
CTTTTCCTTCAAATATCGGCCGGTGCCGCAGATGGTGCCACCGGTGCCAACGCCAACAACAAGATGCGTGATCTTGCCATCGGTCTGTTCCCAGATCTCAGGCCCGGTGCTTTCGTAGTGCGCCTGGCTGTTGCTCAGGTTGTCGTACTGGTTCGGTTTCCAGGCGTTCGGTGTTTCCTTCTCCAGACGGGTGGAAACCGAATAGTACGAACGCGGATCTTCCGGTTCCACATTCGTCGGGCACACGATCACTTCAGCGCCGAACGCACGTAGCGCATCAACCTTTTCCTTGCTCTGCTTGTCGGTGGTGGTGAAGATGCACTTATAGCCTTTTATGATCGCGGCGATCGCCAGGCCCATGCCCGTGTTTCCGCTGGTGCCTTCAATGATGGTTCCGCCGGGTTTCAAGCGGCCATCCTTCTCGGCATCTTCCACCATTTTGATCGCCATGCGGTCCTTGATGCTGTTGCCAGGATTGAACGTTTCCACCTTCGCCAGCACCATCGCGGGGATCTCCTTGGTGATCTTGTTCAATTTCACCAACGGGGTATTGCCGATGGTGCTGAGGATGTTCTCGTGGATCTGCATGAGCGGTGGCGCGGATTTGCGGCAGCAAAGGTACGGCGGGGCCTTTGACAGTTGTCAGTTGCCAGTTGTCAGGAAATGTGCGCTTCGTGAGGGTCTTCTACGAACCTGCCAGATCGCGCCACTTGCAATTCACAACTGAACTTGTGTGTTCCGGCAGAGCCGTCGGGCCAGAAGTTCATCCTGAGCTTGCCGAAGGGGTTCAAGTCCGCACTCGCAAAAGCCTCGCTTGCGCGCTTCCCGCTGCCATCCCTAACACAACCTCACGTCGATCACAGCCTACGTTGAAATATGATCGGCGATGCCACCATGCACCTGTTCGATGTAGGCCAGCTGTTCTTCACTGGCATTCTCCTGCACGATCGGAAAAAGTACGCGCTCCTCGAACCGGATGTGTTCATCCAGGGATCGCTGCAGATCGAAGAGTGATCGTTCATCATGATCCTTTCGAAGGAATTCCGCAGTGAGCTTCGCATGCTCGGCCAGTGCCTGCATCACCAACGGGTGCCCGCGCCCGAGCACCGGGAATACCGCCTCCTCTTCGATCGCGAAATGCGGGAGCAGGTGGGCATGGTAGGTTTCACGGGCTTGCTGCTGGAGTTGCGCGGGCCCCACGCTTTTCGCGAGGCCCTGGCGCAGTTTCCAACAAAAGAGCAGTCCCTCGTGGTGTTCGCGGCTCAACGGACGCAGTAGCGGATGCCGTTCAAGCGGTGGCATGGCGCATCTTCTGTTCCATTTCGATCGCGCGGGGGAAAAGGATATTGTTCTCCAGGTGGATGTGCATGTGCAGGTCCTGTTCGAATTCGCGCAACATGTTCATCGCCGTGCTGTATGTGGCGCATCCATCTGGCGGATTCTGGTAGCCGTTCGTCAGCTTCTCGATCCGGCGGAATCGCTCGCCTTCATGATCATGGTCCTCCATCATCATCTGCACCGGGTTGTTCACCGTGCCGAATTGGGCCACCGGCATGGCGATCCCTTCAGCGTTCGCCTTCTCCATTTTGCGGATGAAGGGGAAAAGGATCAATTCCTCTTTCTTCATGTGAACGGCCATCGCCTCGCTGCACTCCTCGAATTCATTGAAGATCTCGAACAGTTCCGGGTGCCTGTCACCATGCACTTTGCAAAGTTTGCTCAGGTAGATCTTCAGCACGGTGCTCTGTGCTTCTACGTAGCGGTGGTGCACCTGTTCAACATGCTCGGTGAGCCGGCTCATCGTCCATTCCTTGTAGGCGTCGCCCACGTTCGCATCGCGCGAAAGCACTTCGAGGATCTCGCGTGTGAGATCCGCCGGATCGAGGCCCTTGCTCTTGCATACCTCTTCCACGGTGCGGCCGCCCTTGCAGCAGAAGTCGATGCCATGTGCGGTGAGTACGGAAGCTGCGCGGTAATCATCGGCCACGATGGATCCGATCGTCTTGTCTGTCGTGATGTTCATTTTTTTGGTTCAGTTCGTTGCTCTTGCAAGCGTTGGTTCGGAGTTGAAAAGCATGATCCCGAAAACGATCAGGCAGGTCACCTTGATCACTTCAAAGGCCACGTACACGAAATGCAGGTTCGAGGGTGCCGCACCCTGGCCGTGGATCACCAACAGGGCACGCTCATCGAGCGCCGGCAGCAGCCAGAACGTCTGCACCACGAGCAGCACGATCGCGATACCGATCGGTACGAGGTTTCGCGGCATGGGCATGTTGCGCACCAGGTCGATGGCGATCGCAAGCGCCAGCACCCACTCGACCTTGTTGAGCGCATTGAATACCAGCCGGCCGATCCCAAGTCCGATCGGAAGTGAAACACCGTGTGCCCTGAATTTCAGCCAGGCTTCCATGAAACTGATCGCACATACGAAACCGATCCACGTGAAAGCGCAGATCAGTGCGATCGGATATGCGACCTGGGTTCTCATTGAATGAACCGATCGGGCCGTTCACGAAGTGTGGTGATCCGCGCCATGAACATTTCGGCCATGCGCTCGGCGTTCATGTGCGCCAGATCCGCCACCGGCCCGCTGAATAGTGAATCCACCGTTCCGTGGAAAAGATCCAGCCACCGATCGAAGTGCAGTTGCTGCACCGGCAATTGCGCATGCGGGCGGAACGGCGCTCCGGAGTACGAAGCTTCGTTGATCAGGATCGTTCCCCAGAACGTGTACATCTTCTCCAGATGCTGCGGCCACCGATCGCCGATCACACCGTTGAAGATGCCGCCGAGCAACGGATCGATCCGCACTTGCGCATAGAAGGTATCAACCAGTGTGCGTATGTGTTCCCGCGTGGAGATATCCTGTTTTTCCGCCTGTTCCATCTTCCTTGGTCCCTGCTCCAAAGTTAGATCCGCCGATCCATCTAAGGACAAGTTTGTCCGATTTTGAAGCATTCGATCGCCACCTTTATCGATCACAAATCTCCTACGGCACCGGGATCAAAAAAATGACGACCGTCATATACCGGATCTTCGCAGGAAGCTCGAACCGCACATCACGCCCTGGGTGAGCTCCTCCACGGTCGAATTCTCCAGCATGCGGCGTAGATCGCTGCGGATCGAAGCGAACTTGTCGTGCAGCGGGCACGGGTGCAGCGGATCGCAATGTGGCATGCCCAGGGCGCAACCCACATAGATCTCGTCGCCATCGATCGTGGAAACGATCTGGCTCAACCGAACCTGCCGCGCAAGATCGGGTGGCAGCGCGAAACCGCCCCCGGGACCTTTCATCGAAAGGAGTAGTTTCGCCCTCACCAATTTCTGCAGGATCTTCGCCATGAAGGCGATCGGCGAGTCGGTGCTCGCAGCTATATCGGCAAGGCTCGTGCGTTCACCCTTCTGGCTTTTCGCAGCGATGTGCAGCATTGCACGTATCCCATATTCGCACGCCTTGGAGAACATCGGCCGCGAAGTTCGTGAAGTATAGGTACACGGGTCAACCGAAAGATCCGTCAGTTTATTTTTTTGGGCGTGCCGCCACCGCAAAAGCCGGTGGCGTCGGGCTGTCCGTTGCAAGTCCTCCGGCGCTGCGCACCGTCCGGGCTTTCCACTTCCCCCGCAGTACTGCGGGGCCCTCACGCACATCACGCACGGATCCTACCTTTGGCGCATCATCCATGGCCAACTTCGATCCACGGCAGGAGCAGCGATCGGCTTCAGATAAAGAACTCGAACAAGTGCTGCGTCCGCGGCGTTTCGAGGAGTTCGCCGGCCAACGCACCGTTACGGACAACCTCAAGGTGTTCGTGCAGGCCGCGAAACAACGTGGCGAAGCGCTCGATCATGTGCTCCTGCATGGCCCGCCAGGCTTGGGAAAAACAACGCTTGCCAACATCGTAGCGGCGGAAATGGGCGTCGGCATCCGCATCACCAGCGGGCCTGTTCTCGACAAGCCCGCCGATCTCGCCGGCCTGCTCACCAACCTCGGATCGCACGATGTGCTTTTCATCGACGAGATCCACCGGCTTTCACCGATCATCGAGGAATACCTCTACAGCGCAATGGAGGATTATCGCATCGATCTGGTGATCGATGCCGGCCCGAATGCGCGCACCGTGCAGATCGCGCTGAATCCGTTCACGCTCGTTGGTGCCACCACGCGCAGCGGATTGCTCACCGCGCCATTGCGCGCACGTTTCGGCATCAACAGCCGGCTCGATTATTACGACGCGCAAACCTTGCAAGGAATCATCAAACGCAGCGCAGGATTGCTCGGCGTTCCGATCGATGATGAAGCCGCTTCGGAGATCGCGCGAAGAAGCCGCGGAACACCGCGGATCGCAAATGCGTTGTTGCGCCGCGTGCGTGATTTCGCGCAGATCCAAGGCGATGGAACCATCAAGCTTCCGATCGCTCAACATGCGTTGAAGGCATTGAACGTGGATGCGCACGGCCTGGATGAAATGGACAACCGGATCCTCGGTGCCATCATCGATAAATTCAGCGGCGGTCCTGTTGGCTTGAACACCGTTGCCACTGCAGTCGGGGAAGAGGCCGGCACGATCGAAGAAGTGTACGAGCCTTTCCTGATCATGGAAGGTTACCTGCAACGCACACCGCGCGGGCGCCAGGCCACGGAAAGAGCTTATCGCCATCTTGGTCGCGTACCAAGCGCGAAGCCGGGTAGTTTGTTCGAGTAGACCGGCCAGCGAGCATTTACTTATTCCACTGACTGGATATTTTTTTCAGTTCGTGATCGTGTTGTATTATTTTCATCATCTGAAGGAGGGTGCGTTGTCGGTCGTGGGTTTTGGTCCTTCAACAAAAACAGATCGAAATGAATGCACGGCTATTCGCTCTTCTCGCAATTCTAGCAGCACTCTTCTTCTCTCCAAACGTTTCCGCGCAACTGGATTGCATGGGTGTGGATGGTGGCAGCGCTTTGCCGGGGACGCCGTGTGATGATGGGAATTCGTACACAAGTGAAGATGCCTGGACCTTGCAATGTGAATGCAAGGGTATATGTTGGGACTGGGATCTTACAATTGGAAGCCCAGGAGATCCCTGCGATG
>JAEYYE010000330.1 GCA_023430945.1 Bacteroidota bacterium | reverse complement strand
ATTGTCTTCAGGGGATCTCTTAACGGCTAGCATATCATTTTTCAAGAGCCAATCAAGGCTCCCTATAGGTCGGAAGCGAGAGATGGCCAATTCCACCTGTAAGTCATAGTTCCAACTTAGAACGCTGACGTTCTCAGGAAGTTCAACTCCTTGCTTGAGAATGGTCGCTAACCATCCGTAGTAGCGAAGGTCGATCTCCCGTGTCTTCTTATAGAGTGTTGCTCCGTCCTTCTCAAATACCTTTTGCTTGCGGTATATCTCCAATGTGAAGAAGATGCTCAGGTGGTATTTCAATGAGTTCAGTTCCTCGTTTTCACCAAGCAGAAATAGGCTTCGTGCATAAGTATCGAAGGTCCCAAATTCCTTGGAGATCTTGGTGTATTCTTTCAGCTTTTTCTCGTATCCGATGGGATCGTATTCAGATCCTAATAGGTTCAGATCCCGTAGCCAGCTCAGTTGCGATTGGATGGCGAGAACCATCTCTTTGACAACAGGGAGAGCTTGGTACGATGCACCAGCACCGAGTATATAGGTGATGTTCTTCTTAGACATGATGCAAAGAAATCCGAGCGTAGCGATCCATTCATTGATCGTCGATAACTCACCGTCCTAATCACTCCCTTCATCCCGTGCTTTTTCATGGTTACACCCATGGATGATCCATTTACGTTTGGGTTCAAATCCAAATACCATGAAACAGTTTCTTTTCACAATCGCAATTCTCGGAAGCGCAACATGCTTCGCTCAAGGAGAACGATCTCCTGACTCAATGACCATAGGGACCGATGGTGTAGCGCCTGCCGTAGATGACCGATCGACTTTCGATAAAGCTCTTGAGGGCTTCAATGCCGCCAATGAACGCAATGATCCCGGAATGGATGGACATCAATTGGGAAAGACCGTGAATACCGCGATCGACGTGTACAATAACTACCAAGAGTCCACTACGCCGCCGCCTCCGCTCCCGCCTCCCACCTATCAGCATGCGCCGATGTTGCCACCTCGTTGAACAATACCGAAAAAATGATAGCCATGAAGAACCACCTTTGGAGTTTTGCCCTTTTACTCCTCGTTTACGGATGTTCCGAGAATAAAGAGAAGAATGATTCCCTCGTAACGTCTGTTGATAGTGTCAGCGTGGGCGTTGTTCCAACAACATCAGCACCAGACTCTCTTCAGATGGAAATGGAACAAACAATCAATGAGATAGAGAGGGTGAAAAGAGAGAACGATTCCTTGAGGAATGTGCTTAAGCCTAAGGAAATGGACTTTTCTGTCCGCACTTCATACATGGACAATATTGATTGGATGCATGCCAGCACCGAGGCTCCTGTACGAATGTATTGCATGCTCTACGTCGTGACAGGGGATGGAAGTCAGCCAAAGGTTCGCACTAATGCTTCTGCGAGAGAGTGTGTATACAATTCTATCCGAGCATACAAGGCGAATCGTTTCGATGGAGCATTGAATTGGCTATGCGCTGGTCAATGTCATAATCCGCCAGCACAGGATGACCTCCGCAATAATGCACAAGCTGCGGTTCAATATGCCTATCAGACGTATGGGAAGTACGTCGCAGATTGAATGGTTGCTGTCAGGACAATGGAGAAGGGACCGATGTGTCCCTTTTTCCATTGCAGTTAATATCTTCCCAGTTATTCCTAAAGAAATGATAGTTGACTATCCCGCTTTCCAAGGCTCCAACTCATCCTCCTTCACATCATCGTGGATCACAAGCTCGCCCCCGGCGCTGTAATGGATCCTTATGCGATACAAGACTTACTTTGTTGACCGCCTTTACTTCCTGCCTACTACCCAAGCCTGTTGGCCCTATAGCGGACAGGATCGCACAGCACGTACTTCGCCTTGACTTCTATACCATCGATCCCACATGCGCATTATACATCAGCTACAAGCCTCCCGGGTGTTTCCCACCTTACCTTCCCACAATGAACCCGCAAGATCCGATCACCGATCCGCAGAAGGCCAATGAGGTTGGCGTGTTGAGCTTCATCCTGAACCGCGTGCTGATGCAGCAACGCATGCTGGCCGCTGTGATCGCGAAGGTGGAGGACAAGACCGAGGCGGAGGTGCTGGAGCGGATGAACGTGATGATCAAGCAGACCGAGAAGGAGACGATCCACTACCTGAAGAAATACTGGATCCCCGATCCAAGCGGAACGCTGAACTGATCAGTTCACCTGCAGCTTGAAACCCACCCCGTGCACGTTCACGATCTGCACATTCGGATCGAGCTTCAGGTATTTTCTCAGGCGGCTGATGAACACGTCGAGACTTCTTCCGAGGAAATAGGTGTCGTCGCCCCACACCATGTTGAGCACCAGTTCACGCGGCAGCACCTGATCCACGTGCATGCATAGAAGGCGCAACACTTCGGCTTCCTTCTTTGTGAGCTTTCGCTCTTCCTTCGGATGGCTGAGGATCAGGTTGCGGTGATCGAAGGTGTATTCGCCGACCTCGAATTTCTCGCGCGCCCGCGGATCATCCTCACGCCCTTGTGTGCGGCGCAGGATCGCTTCGATCCGTAGGATCAGTTCCTCGTGGCTGAACGGTTTTGTGAGGTAATCATCTCCGCCCGCCTTGAATCCCTGGATCCGATCCTCGGTCTGGCTTTTCGCGGTGAGGAAAACGATCGGCACCTGTGAATTCGTAAGCCGGATATCCTCCGCCAGGCTGAATCCATCCTTTTGCGGAAGCATCACATCCAGCACGCACAGATCGTACGGATGTTCGTTGAATTGCTTCAGGCCTTCCTTCCCATCGCGCGCGAGATGCACGTGGTAGCCTTTGCGCTTCAGCGCATCCTGGATCACGAACCCAAGGTTCTGATCATCCTCCACCAGAAGAATGCTCGCCGTGTTCTCCTTCATATGCGTGCAAAGTAAGCGCGGATCATCTCATCCCACCCATGGAAGTTCGAGCGTGAAGGTGCTGCCTTTTCCGATCTCGCTCTTCACCGTTACCCGGCCTTCGTGCGCTTTCGCGATCTGTTGCACGTAATGAAGGCCGAGCCCGAAGCCTTTCACATTATGCACGTTGCCGGTATGCACGCGGTAGAAGCGCTCGAAGATGTATTTCTGATCTTCTTTTTTGATGCCGATCCCGTTATCGATCACTTCAATGGTGAGGAATGCACCTTTTGTCGCGGTGCGCACACGTATCGTGGACCGATCGGGTCCGTATTTCAAGGCGTTATCGAGCAGGTTGGTGAGCGCGTTCGTCAGGTGGATGCGATCGCCGAGGACCGTGTGTGGATCGGCCTTCTTCTCGATGGAAAGCCTCACCTCACGTTCCATCAACGGCAATTTGAAATGGTCAGCCACCTCATCGATCACACGGTGCATATCCACGCGCTCGCGCTTCATCTCCAACTGGTCCTTGTCCAGCGTGGCGAGCTGAAGCACGCGTTCCACCTGCGATCGCAGCCGTTCGTTCTCGCTGCGTATGATCCGCGCGTATTCGCGCAGCCGGTCCGGTTCGTTCACGATGCCGGGATCGTTGATCACCTCACTGCTCAGTGCGATCGTGCTGATCGGTGTCTTCAGCTCATGCGTCATGTTCCCGATGAAGTCGTTCTTCATTTCGCTCAGCTTCTTCTGTTTCAGGATCACCCAAACGCTGTAGATGAAGAAGCTGAAGACGATCAACATCACGATCGCGGGAAAGATCCAGGTGCCTGAATATCGATCCTCGGTCCAGAGCGTGCTGGCGCGGTTGGGGAAATAAACACCGAAATAATGCCCGTCCTTGTCCAGCTTCATCAGGTTGGTGTGGGTAACGGTATCGGTATCGAGCGTATCGAATGAAACATAATTGCCATAAACGATGCTGTCCGTGAAGCAATCGTAGATCCCGTATTCGAAATCCTCCTGGATATTCCTTCGCGCGAATTCCTTTTTCAGCAACGATTCCAGCAGGTAGGGATGGAGCGTATCGTTTATGGTAACCGCGAAGTAGTTCGGCCGCTCCTGTTTCACGGCATCGTACAGATCGGTGTTGTCCTTGGTGATGGAAAGGATCTGTTCGGTCACATCGGTGAGCGCGATCACCACCCGGTCGTTGAACTGCTTTTCGAGCTGGGTCTCCTGCTCGCGATGCAAAGCGACCTGGTCCTGCCGGTAGCTCGATGCCCGTTGCAGCCACAGCAATTGAACGATCACCACACCGGCCACGCTCAGTGTGGCGAGCAGCAGCAGCGTACCGATCGCCCTTCGACCCATGAAGCAATTTTACGCCACTCCCGCCGATCGCCGCCGGCTCTTAACAAGCCTTTCACGAACCGCCGCCACTGTTGGGAAATTTTCAACGATCACCGTGGGTTTTCGAGCGATCCGGCGGGCTGCGGTGGGCTGCGCCGTGCCGGAAACCGCTGGAACAGGGAGGGATCCACTGCCGCGGGCTTCGGTACGATACGAAAGCGGTTGAAGTTGGGTTTCCCAGCGGCGACCGTGCATAACGGTGGGATCGGGCGTCGAAACCCCCTGTTCGTGATACTAGCTTTGATGTCCTAAATTTTTTGTTGAACTAAAGATCGATAGCGAATGAAGAGATCTGAACATCTGTTGAATTGGGTTGGAAGAATGGCCGGAAGGTCCGCGATGGCGGGGGCTTTTCTTGGCCTTGGGTTCGGGGTGAGCGCCCAACCGTTGTGCTCCGCGGATGCGGGCACGCTGGGATCGGAGGTTTCTTCGATCTGCTTCGTCACCGAAGGGGTTACGCTCACTGCGGAAGGATCTGGTGACAGTGTGGTTCCGGAAGGGTTCAATACCCTTTTCGTGCTCACCGAAGGGGCCGATGACATCATCATGGCCACGAACACGGCTGCATCGTTCGATGTTGATTCCGTTGGCGAATACACGATCCATACGCTGGTGTACGATCCCGCCACGCTGGATCTTTCCGTGGTGGAACCGGGTGTAACCACGGCCGCCGAGGTGAACGCGCTGCTGATCCAGGGCGGTGGAAGCATTTGTGCATCGCTCGATCTGGTGGGTGCATCCATCCAGGTCACGGATCCCGAGGCCGGCGGGCTTACCGCCACCGCTTCGGAAGTGTGCCTGGAGAACGGAATGGCTTCACTTTCCGCAACGCCGGATGGTGACATCTTCGTGCCGGAAGGCTATTCCGTGCTCTATGTGCTAAGCATGGGTGAGGATCTGGTGCTGACTCATGCGGATGCCACTCCATCCTTCATGGTGGAAACTCCGGGACTCTACCGGATCCATACGCTGGTATACGACAGTCTTACGCTTGATCCGGGTGCGATCGAATTCGGCACCACCACCGGCCTCGATGTGCATGCCTTGCTGGTGCAGGGCGGCGGTACCATCTGCGCCTCGCTCGATCTGGGCGGTGCGGTGATCGAGGTTTCCGTTTGTGGTGATTGCCCGGCTTTCGCGGGCAGTGCTTCGGCCATGGAAATGGAGGTTTGCCTGGAGACCGGCCCCACGCCGATCGGCGCTACTGTGGAAGGGACCGTGGTGCCACCGGGTTTTGTGGCCGCATACGTGCTCACCCTTGGGGAGGATCTCGTGATCCAGGAATTGAGCGATGCCCCGCTGTTCAATGTTACGGCCACCGGGAACTACACGATCCATACACTGGTGTACGATCCTGCAACGCTGGATCTTTCCGCGGTTGAATTGGGAGTGACCGGAGCCGGTGTTGTGAACGGCCTTCTGATCCAGGGAGGTGGCGAGATCTGCGGATCGCTGGATGTGGAAGGTGCAACCGTGCATGTGGTGAACTGTCCGGTTGATTGCCTTGCTGATGCCGGCATGCTGACCG
>JAEYYE010000045.1 GCA_023430945.1 Bacteroidota bacterium | reverse complement strand
CAACTACACCCCGCTGAGCAGTGCAGCGAGTTATGCCGCAGCGATCTCGGCTTTCGGCACAAACCTGCAGGCGCGCAATGGTGGCAGCCGTGTGCTGTACCAGCAGGTGGGTGATGAATTCGTGATCGAATGGCGCGGACTTCGCCGGCTCGGCCTTACGGAAGGCCTGAACTTCCAGATCCGCCTGAATTCTGTTACCCGCGGCATCTCCATGGTGTACGGTGGTGTTGCTCCAGGACCTGATGCCGGAGTTACATTCCAACCTGAAGTAGGCATTCGCGGGACTTCGAACGCATTTCCAGCGAATGTGATGAACCGTACGGTGGGGACCGGAACGGAAAACTGGGTATCGAGCCTTCCCGGCACGGCCAACAACAGCACCATGCGTTTCACCTCCGCTTCACCGGCGAAATCCTTCGTTGATGGGCTTACGTACCGGTGGGCGCCTTTCGTGCTCTACAGTGCCACATCGGGCAACATGATCGATGATATCTGGGCCTTCACCCCGACCGGCGTTGCCACTACCGTTGATGTGTCTGGTGAATATAAGGTGGTGATCCAGAACGGGCACACGGTGGGCGTTACCGGTTTGATGACAATTGGCGATCTCGATCTTCAGGCCGGAGGTATCATCAGCATTGGTACCGAGCAACGGCTCGTGGTGATAGGAAGTTCGGTGCAACTAACGGGAACCGTTCAGGCGGCGGGGGAACTTTCCCTTGAAGGTGTCGCAGCTACAACGATCAACACACCGGGTACGGTAACGCTGGGCGATCTGATCGTGATGACGCCGGCAGGCACCGTGATGCAGGGCGGATATGATATCGTGAACAGCCTGAGGCTTGAAGCAGGTGTGACCGACGCCACCGGTGCAGAGGTCCGCTTGTTGAGCACGGCAACGAGTACCGCACGGTTGGCCACGGTCGCTCCTTCGGCTGATTTCCTGGGCGAGCTCACCATGCAGCGCCATATTCCAGCCGGTGTCACCAACTGGCGTTTAATGGGCAGCGCGACCAGCGATCGAACCATCGCCGATTGGAATGATGACTTCTATACCGCCGGCTTCCCCGGCGCTGATTACCCGAACTTCTATGTTGGCGGCCAGCTGTGGCCAAGCATCAGGTATTACGATGAGAGCGCACCGGGAGCCAGCATGAACGATGGTCTTGTTGGTGTGACGGGCAACGCTCACCCGCTGGAGGAAGGCCGCGGTTATGCGGTATGGAGCGGCGACGCCCTGGGCGGGACCCAGGCCTTCAATGTGGATGTGAAGGGTGAGCCGATCATCGCACAAACACCGCTCGCACTACCCCTGGCCTACACGAACACCGGGAATGCTTCCATCGATGGCTGGAACCTGGTGTCCAACCCGTTGCCTAGCCCGATCGCCTTCAGCCAGATCGATCGTGGTGCCGATGTGGAGAACGCCTATTGGATCTACAACCCCACCAACGGTAATAACGCCAGCTGGAATGGTGTGGTAGGCACCAACGGCGCGAACGGCATCATTCAAAGTTCCCAAGGATTCTGGATGAAGGCGAACGGCCCGGCCGTGACCACGAGCGTTGATGAGAATGACAAGGTGGCCGGTAATACGGGCGGCCTTTTCGGAGGTGTGGCCTTGCAGACCGAACTCCCGCTGGTGCGCCTGAAGATCAGCAGCGGAATGAACAGTTTCAGTGATGAAACGGTGATCGTGTTCACGGATGGAACTCCGGAACAAAGCGATAACGATGTGGCCTACTTCGCCTGGAGCCATCCTTCGGCGCCACGCATCAGCAGCCGCAGCAGCGATGGAATGGATCTGGCGATCAACATGTACGGTGATCTTACCGAGGCGATCACCATCCCGATCCATGTAGGAGCACCGATCGCTGGTACTTATACCATCAAGGCAAGTGAACTCACCGGCGTTGACGGTCGTAGCTGCCTGGTGATCGAGGATCTGCAGACCGGCACGATCACTCCTTTGACCAACGATGCGGGATATAGTTTCAGCCTGCAGGCGAATGCGGACGTTTCGCAACCTCGATTCCTCCTGCATGCATCAGCACCCGTGCAACACATGCTTACAGGCATCACCTGCAATGGCGAGGCGAACGGTTCGGCCACTGTGCTGCTTCCCACTGCCACCGCCGATGTGGCCTGGCTCGATGCCTCGGGTGTGGTCTTCGCACAAGAGGATCAGGCCGTGGGATCGGCCACGATCCAGGATCTTCCGGCTGGCAATTACATGGTGAGCGTATCGAGCGATGCCGGATGTGGTTCCTTGATCAGCGAATTCACGATCACCGAGCCGTTCGCACTGGAAACGGAAGCTGCGGTGACCGACGCGACCTGCGCCAATTCGAACGATGGAGGTATCTACCTCACCGTGCTCGGTGGTGTGGAGCCCTACGATTATGCATGGAGCAACGGTTGGAGCGATGCCGCGATCACCGATGGCGAAGGATCGTATTCGGTCATAGTAACCGATGCCAACGGCTGCACGATCGAAAGTACCGGTCTACAGATCGGCAGCGGCGCAACGCCAGCCGCCAGTTTTGAGGGACCATCGAACGTAACGCTCGGTGAACCGGTCCAGTTCGCGAACACTTCGATCGATGCGACCGAACACCTTTGGGACCTTGGTGACGGCACCACCAGCAATGAAACTTCGCCCGTGCATGTGTACACGCAACCAGGTGTTTACATGGTTTCGCTCATCTCGAGCAACGGCAATTGCACCGACTTGTTCACCATGCCGGTCACTGTGGAGCTCACTACCTCGATCAAACCGGATACGGACGAACAACTGAACGTATGGAGCAACGCCGATCACTTCATCATCGAAGGGATCAGTGCAAAGAGTGTGATCAACGTGACTTTGTTCGATGCGGCCGGGAAGCTCCATATCGATCGCCAGTTCCAGGCCGATCATGGCCGGATCATGATCCCGGCAAACGGGCTGAACGATGGTATCTGGATGCTCCTGATCTTGCAGGCCGGAGAACGAAATACGTTCAAGGTGCCTTTGGCTCGTTGATCAAAGGATAGTTGATGGTGAAGCCCTGCCCGATCTTCGGGCAGGGCTTCCTGTTTTGCACCAGAGCAGTTATCGATCACATGTTCGGTCCATAGCTGTTCTCCGATCGGGAGCCATAACCCTTATCAGGGAATGTTATCTCTGGGATCAAGTGTGGGTTTAACATATGAATGGCCATACATATGTTCGTGCGCTGATGTTAAAAGCTAGATCAAATAAGAGTATTGAAAATAAGGGACTTAAGCATATAAGAGTAACCGCTCACTCAACGCGAAATGGTCCGTTCCAACGAGACAGGCTCATTCTAACATATGAATGGCCATACATATGTTCTGTCATGAGTTGGTCTTAGACCGATCGATCAAACGGCTTGGATGGCAACGCACGTGTTCGATCCATTGCTGTCCCCGATCGAAGTCATTATCACTGTATGATGCTGTGTGATCTCAATTGGCCAAAACCGATCGGATATATGAGTGGCCATACATATGTTCCAAACTGACCAAAGCCCTTTCAAGTTGAAGTATAGAAGCAGTTAAAGCATAAATAAGAAACCATTCACATAATATGAAAATTAGTCGTTATAACGAAGCCAGCTCCGTTTGAACGTATGAATGCCCATACCGCGCGCAGCCGTGTAGCATCTTAAGCGAGGGGCACGCCCAAAAGAACGATCAAAGGTTCTCTTCGATCCACTGCGTCATCATCTCGAAGAGATGCATGCGCGTGGTGCCGCCGTAGATCCCGTGGTTCTTGTCAGGATACATGAACTGATCGAACGGTTTGTTCGCTTTTACGAGGGCCAGCACCATTTCAGCCGAGTTCTGGAAGTGCACGTTGTCGTCGCCGAGGCCATGCACGAGCAGGAAGTTGCCTTTCAACTTATCCACGTGGTTGATCGGGCTGTTGTCGTCGTAACCACTCGCATTGTCCTTTGGCAGGCCCATGAACCGCTCCGTGTAGATCGTGTCGTAGAAACGCCAGTTGGAGACCGGTGCAACGGCGATGGCTGACTTGAAGACATCGGCGCCTTTGGTGATGCATAGCGCGCTCATGTAACCGCCGTAGCTCCAGCCCTGGATCCCGATCCGATCGGCGGCGACGTACGGTTGCTCCGCGAGCCACTTCGCGGTCGCGATCTGGTCCTCGGTCTCGTACTTGCCCAGCTGGCCGTAGGTCATGTGGCGGAATTCCGATCCGCGGTGGCCGGTGCCGCGCCCATCCACGCACGCAACGATGTAGCCTTTTTGCGCCAGCAACGAATGCCACAGATGATCGCGGCCACCGAACTGATCGAGCACTTCGTTGCTGTTGGGACCGCTGTATTGCGTCATCAATACCGGATATTTCTCACCTTCCTTGAAGTTCGCCGGTTTCATCATCCAGCCGCGCAGTTCCACGCCGCCGGCAGTGGTGAAAGTGAAGAATTCGCGCTTCACCAAACCGTATTCATCGAGTGCTTTTTGCAGGCGTTGATTGTCCTTCAGCACTTTCACCTGCTTGCCGTTGCCCTGGTGAAGCGTTACGACAGGCGGTGTGTTGAGCGTGCTGCGTGTGTTGATGAAGTACCGGAACCCGGTGCTGAACTCCGCATCGCTGTGGCCACCTTCGGGTGAAAGCTTTGCGATCCTTCCGCCTTCGATCGGCACGGAGCATACCTCCTGGTTCTCCGGCGCAGGGCGCGATGCGGTGAACACCACGCGTTTTCCCTTCTCATCGATCCCCTTCACTTCCACCACATCCCAGTTGCCGCTGGTGATCTGCTTGGGTTCGCCACCGATCTGAACGTGGTAGATGTGGTTCCAGCCGCCTTTTTCGCTACTGAGCACGAAGCCGCTCCCGTTCGCGAGGAAATGCAGATCATCGGTGACCTCGATGTAGGTCTTGCTTTTTTCGCTGTACACCACATCGGCGATCGGTTCGCGGCTGCGTTGTGCGAGGTTCACGGTGCTGATCACCTTTTCATTCTGCAGGCGGTTCATGCGCATGAACCAGAGCACATCATTGTTCGCTGTCCAGCCAAGGCGTGGCACATACACTTCGCCATCAGCACCGAGCGGGATCGACTTGGTCTCGGCAGAAGGAATATCGTAAACGTGGAGTGAAACGATGCTGTTCGCTTCGCCAGCCTTGGGATATTTGAAGCGGTACTCACTTGGATAAAGCTGCCCTTTGTACATGGTGAGATCGAATTCCTTCACACCGCTCTCGTCGCTCTTCATGTAGAGCAGTTTCGTGCCGGCGGCATTCCATTCGTACGCCTGCACCAGCTTGAATTCTTCCTCATAGACCCAATCCGTGGCGCCGTTGATGATCTTATTCCATTCACCATCGGTGGTGATCTGCGTTTCCTTCATGGTGGCGAGATCTACGATGAAGATGTTGTTGTCGCGAACGAACGCCGCTTTCGATCCATCGGGGCTGAACGTTGCGAGCCTTTGTTTCGCTTTTTGTGGATCGCTGAGCGGCTTCAAGCTTTTCGATCCGCGGTCATACACGTAGTTGTATGCGTAGTAGCTGTAGCGATAGATCGGATCGATATCGGTCTCGATCATCATCTTCTTCTCATCGCCGCTGAAGCTGTACCCTTGGATCTCGATCGGTGCCGATCCGTCAGCTGGAACGAGGTCTTTCGCCTTCACCAACGTGGCTACCTTCTGCCCGCTCTTGTAAGCGTATTGGTTGATCACCGGTTCTTTTCCTTCGGCCTCCAGCACTGTGTAATGCTCACCATCGTTCATGCTGGCGAGGCCGCCCACCATCTCCGCACTGAACGTAGGACTGTACCAGATCTCGCGATTAGTGAGTTCCTTTTGGGCGTGAAGGGAAAAGCAGATGAAAAAGGCCAGGCCGCTGGCGGCGAATCGCTGAAGCTTCATGTTGCGCAAAGTAGGCGGGTGCCGAAGGTAGGGAAGGTGCCGGAAGTGATGCGTTGCTTCAACCCAGAACGAACCGGTCGTCACCGATCGGAATTACCAGTCAAATTTGATGTACACTGCGATCTGGTGGTTCACGACCAGATCGCGGCGTGCTAGGTTAGGATCAAGGGCTTATGATCATTGACTTCCGAAAATCCATCAGTAGGGAGAAATGCATGGTAATTTGACAACCAGGAAAAAGAAAGGCCGCTCTGTAGAGCAGCCTTTCGAATTGGTTTCTCAGGGCTCAGAGATTGACCTTCTCTAATCGGAAGGTCATCTTCTTTTCTTTCTTGTAGTATTCCCGGATGGCAATGAAACCTGGTTTTGCAGGAAGAATTGACCATGAGTAGGCCTTGGAGTTGAACGGTAATTTATCCGTGGTAACGTTACCTTTATCGTACACGATCGTCCCAACATAACTTCCGAGTTTCTTGCCATCCTCCGTTTTTGTACGATCGTAATCCACGTAGGAGGCGAAGAAACGATCCTTCTCTTTATCTGTTATTGTGAAGGCGTAATCGAAACCATCCCTTTGCCGAACGTAGTGTGCCATCAACATTGGCGACCAATACGCAGCGCCCGCAGGCATCAGAATCTCTGATCGTGATTTTTCGATCACCTGCATGTTTTCCAATGAGAGATCAGGAGCAAGTTTCACCAACACCATGTTATCGACCTTAAGGCTAAAAGCTGATGAACTGCCACCAAGCATCCTATCCGCTACACCTAGACCACTTACGGTCTTTTTGAATTGTTCCCCGATCAGGTAATGGCTGCCGTCAGCTGCTTTTACAGCCCTGTGGAAGAATATCCAACCGATCTCTTCCTGTTTATCACCTTTCGTGGGCATGTACTTCTGGATGTCCTTGGTCCAATCATATTTGGCGATCTTGAGGATGTCACCCCCAAGACCCATTTCCATTGCGTAAAGGCCGAGGCTTTTGTCGGTGATCACATTGTCCTTGCTTGCATAGTACTCGCCAATGGCCATGATCTGGTTCTTGTCCGGATCTACATAAGCGTTCAAGATGTTAAGGTTGTGGCCTGTTTCGGTCATCTTCTTCTCGAAGATCTTCTTGCCGGTCTCTGCATCTATGAGCAAGGCGTAAGCATGATCGGGTTTATCGAACACACCCTTCTGCTGATATGTTGTACAGAGGATATACTTTTCATTGGCCCACACAATATTGCAGACATCGATCATACCTGTCTCTTTTGGCGCATACATCCACTTTTTACCCAGGTCCGATCCAACTCCATGTAACTCGTAGGAGAATTTCTTATCCTTAACCATCAGTTGCTTTACAAAGCCGGTTTGTCCCAAAGGATAGATGGACTGATTCACCTCAGCTCCTTCACCTGCTTGCTGTAACCGAAGCATTTCATACTTGTATGAATCCTTAAAGGATTTGCTACCCAGCTTCTGACCTTTGTTATCATAAGTTTCCATTTCAACCTCCTTCTCCTTATAATCTAAGAAGAGCATGGCGAAAGCTTCACCATTGTATACCATTTCCAACAGGCTTGTGGTAGTAGGCTTGTTCATTTTAATGGATGACACCTCGTTCAGGTTAGTGTCATAGATGTCCAAATGGTAGGCATTGGTCTTCTTGTCCACCTTGTCGTATTGGTAGAACGAGTAATATCCAACCAATTGCTGATTTTCCTGGATGGCACCGGAGGAGCGCAGGTAACGAATATTGTCGGTGGAACGCTCCTGGCCCAATAACAAGGTGGAGGCGAATGTGAGAGTGATCAGAAGTGCAGCGCGCATCGTTGTAGGTTAATTGTTTTAAGGGAGTAGTGTAGCGATGCTTTTAGCATGCCTACCTTCAGGGAAAAGTTCTTTGTATCGTTCAGCATACTGGCGTGCCTCAACGGTTTGCTGTATTGCCAATTCTGCCAGTGTTAGCGCGTACAGGAGCTCAGGATGCTCGATCTCATGGGCGGGGCGAGCGTGGGACGAAAGAAAAGCTATCGCTGTATTGGAATAGTCGGAAAGCCTCATTTCTTCAACTAGATTGATCAGCCGGGTATAGCTTTGGCTATGCTCCTTATGTGTGCGGCTTAGGATAAAACCGATCTTCCGTTCCTTCTGGTATTTGTAAAAAGTAGCCATTGTTCGGCCTGCCACAGCAAGCAGATATGGGTCTTCAGGATCCACTTCCAACCCGCGCAGGGCCATGTAGAAGGCGTGGCAATAGAGTTCGTGGGACAGATGCGCATCGATGATCTCGTATCTGGCGATCGCCTGCAAGGTCTTGAAGTCCGATGTTTCCTGCAGGTATTCACTTCCATCTTCGGCGCCCTCATAGATAAGTAGTTTCTCAAGTCTTGCCTTGCGTTGTGGACAATCCGGGTGTGTCTTTAAAGAATCCTCAATTGCCAATTCCTCTTTTTCCACGTATCCAAGAGATGATGCGGTACCTGCAATATGCCACTCGGTCGAGAAGGGCACACCCGCGCGTGAGAAGACACCTTCAAGATCAAGCGCAGTGGCATATGGCTCCTGGTCGCATGCAGCCAGAACATCCATTATGGTGAGAGCCGCAGTGCGTGAATAAGGGGTTCGTTTCAACAATTCGAATCCCAAGGAGTCGGCCTCATGTTCATGACTGCGACTATGCCGGCCTCTGTCCACAGCCAGGTCAAGCGCTAAGGCCTCGATCCGTTCAACCCGATTGTATGAACCACGCAATGCTGTTTTAACCTGTTTTTCGAATTCCCTATCATTCTTTAATGCCGCATATTCCGCTATGCCATTATCAGAATGGTCGAGGATCTGGTGGGCCAACTCATGGCATAATACCATTGCGATCTCTGCTTCATTCTGAACTCGCACTAGAAGGCCTAAATTCATGATGATCGTACCTTCTCCATAGCACGCAGCATTGGGAGCTGGATCTTTCGAAACCAGCAACCGGATCTCTCCGATATCCGTCGTCTGCGCCTTGAGGATCGTTCCCAGTATGTTCTCCAAGTAGGTGTTGACCGGATGGCCGAAGATGAAATCCTCACCATTCAAGTCATCTGTGATAGCCGTGCTACGCTCGCGGTACATGAATTCAAGATCCTTGCGAACATCCTTGGGCAATGTCCTGTCGATCTGCGCTATAACAGTCTCCAAGCGACTTTCATAGCCTTCATTCAAGCCTTCAGGAATGGAAGCGTGACCAATAGGGATATAGCCTGTTGGTGGAATAACAGGGATCTGGGATGCTGCTTCGCCATAAGGAAGTAGCAGTATTAGGAGGAAAATGACGCCTCGCATTGCATTCGGCTTTAGACGGGCGTAAAATAGCTTTTTGATCTTATCAATGATACATAGATCAAAAAAATATCCCCGTCAGGTCTCATTCTTCGAAAGTTCATATAGCGTCAAACGTTTGTTTACGCCGCATCTCAATACTAATAGGATGGATCATACTGGTCATTGCATCCAGCAGCCATGCCTGCATATAGCATCGATAACGATCGAAGGCATTGATCAGGCGCTGGCTGAACGAACCATGGCAGATCACTGGACCTGAGAACATCGAGCCAATAACCTATCCTGAAACACGAATGCTGCGACAGGTAGAAAAGCGAACATGAAGGTCCGAGGAAGAATTCATGTCGAGCGAAAGATCGTCCTTACGGAGATTCAGTCCGGGTTTCTATTACCGATCCGTTCATATGGAATTCGAAGACCGCGCCGTCCTCGAACGCGCTCATATCATCGAGCAGCCGGCGCGACACCAATCGCAACCGATCTCCGCAAAGTTGCACGGTCATGTAATGGAAGAGCGGCGCGTATTCCGGGGCAAGCGCGATCTCGGGCCCGGTGCGCTTCCGCAACGGATGGTTCAATCCACCACCACCACCGATCACGAAGAAATCCTTGCCATCCTTATGGAAATGCTGGAAAAGATGTGCGTGGCCGGAAAGGAACAGGCGCGTTTTACGTTGTTTCAGGAACGGTGCGACGAACAACCGCTGCACCTGGCCGTTCGATCCGACCAATTTGCTATAGCTGTATGGTGAATGGTGACAGCAAACGATCACGGCCTTGATCTCCAGCGCGGTATCCAGCGCAGCCAGCGTGGTGCGGTACCAATCGTTCTGCTCCTTGATCTGTGCGCGGCGCATCTTCTTGAAATTCGAATTCAGAAGCACCACGGCGATGGAATCGCGGATCACCGTGTAGCCTGTGGGAACATGTTGCGGGAATCGGCTCTGGAAACGGATCGCGCCCATGTTGGCGCGGCCCATGAGTTCGTGGTTGCCCAGGATCGCGTTCACCACCACGCCCGCCTTTCTCGCATCGTGCAACGCGGTGTCGATGTATGTCCAGCGTTCCTCGCGGTGTCCAAGGTTCACCACATCACCGAGCAGGAAGAGTTCCGCTGGCCTTTGGGCGATGATCTCCTTGAAAAGGGCGCGCGTAGCCTTGCGGTTCTGGTGGCTTCGCAGCACCATTTCCTCCACGCGCATGGGTTCCTGCGTGTCGCTCGCGAAAGCGAGCACTGTCGAGCAATCGCCATCTTTTTGCGCGTGCAAATGGTCCATGGGCAGGCATGTTGCGATCAGCATGCCGCACACGACTCTCATGGGCGCCAGGTTCACCATTCGGCCAGTTTCAAGTCGATCCGGCACTGAAGCGCGAGCACGTGGTGCCGGGTCACGAAGGTGTTCATCCATTTCGCTTCAAGCGCTGCATCGAACCGATCGGAAATGGGAATGGAATACGATAGGGCGGCGGAATACCCTTGCGCGTAGGATGCTGATCGGGACCGGCCCAGATAGTTCAATGTGCTGATCGAGCGGTAGGTGCCCCAACCGGCGAAGGCCTGAACCCGCGGCCCGATCCGCATGGACCATTGGAGCAGCAATGGGATCACCGTGAGCGAGACAGAACCACTGTTGCCATTGTCCTCGATCCTGTAACTGTAGAGATCGACCAGTCCGCTCTCGATCCCTACACGGATGAGGTGTTCCGGATGCCACATGAGCCGTGCGCTGAAAGCGGAGCCGATCTTCGAGACATCACTGCGCAGATGATCGGGTGTTCCGGGGATCCCGAGGTAGGTTGATGCACCACCGCCGATCGTGAGCACCAACTGCTTCGTTCTAACCGCGGTCGTGTCGTTCCCCAACATCGGGCCGGCGACCAGCAGGAACGTGATGATCGCCATGGCAGACCGGAGCGATCTATTCGCGTGCATAATGGTAATAGGCCACGAGTGAAGGGAAATTGCTCAAGATGCCATCAAGTTCACCTTCATACATGTATTGCGAAATGAACTGCGGAAGATCCATCGTCCACATGAAGACCTTTCTG
>JAEYYE010000125.1 GCA_023430945.1 Bacteroidota bacterium | reverse complement strand
TACTTCCTCCGCGTCCGCCACCGCAACCACCTTTCCGTCACACTTGCCGATCCGATCACACTAGGCATCGATCCGGTCGAAGTGGGTCTGACATCACCTGCCACATCAACCTTCGGCACCGATGCACAGAAGGAAGTGGATGGTGTAATGATGCTTTGGCCCGGCGATGCACGTGGCAACGGCGATGTACGCTACTTCGGTCCGGCCAACGATCGTGATGCGATCTTGATCTCCATCGGCGGGATGACGCCGACCGCAACGGTCATCGGTTACCACCGCGAGGACGTGAACCTTGATGGCGAAGTGAAATACATGGGGGTAGGGAATGATCGGGATGTGATCCTGCAGACGATCGGCGGGGATGTGCCAACGGCGGTGCGGGTAGAGCAGGGGCCGTAGAAAGCTTCAAGGCGCAAGATGCAAGTTTCAAGCTACAAGATCGGGAAGCTTCAAGCTTCATCGCATTGAGGTAGCGATAAGACCCAAGGGCAAGGATCAGCCATGATCCAATAACGCCCAGATCTCAAGGCTTATATGCCGGCCATTCTTCACCTCGCATTCCCGCATGGTGCCTTCATGTTGAAAGCCGACTTTCTCCAGTACGCGGCTGCTGGCGTCGTTGCCTTCCTCGACCAGCGCTTCGATCCGATGCAATCCCAAGACCTTGAAAACATATTCCAGCACCGGTTGTATCACTTCTGGAATGATGGCATTTCCCCAGTGTTCTGGCAAAAGCCAGAAACCGATCTCTCCTTTGCCATGCACTTTAAGTATCCCGTTGATCCCGATGGCGCCAACAGGAACTTCCCCGGCCATGATGGCCCACCAGATCCCGGTCCCGTTCCTCAGAAGACCGGCATACCAATCCATCTGTTCCCTGGTGGCCTCATACGTGGTGAAACTAACCCCATAATGCCGGATCACATCCGTGTTGGAGAGACCTCTGAATATGAATGCTTGATCGGAACTCAGCAATGGCCGGAGCAGAAAGCGCGTGGTCTTCAGTTCATGGGATCTCATGCAACAGCTGCTCTCAACTACTGCTCTTCACCTCCGCTGAAAGCGTAGCTCACGATATTCGCACCCATCTGTAATGCCTTTGTTCGTGCGGCTTCGCTGTCGCCGTGTACATCCGGATCTTCCCAGCCATCGCCGAGATCGCATTCGAAGTCGTAGAAGAGGATCAGTCGTCCTTCCCAGAACAATCCAAAGCCTTGTGGCGGCTTATCGTCATGCTCATGTACCTTCGGCAGACCTTGCGGAAAATTGAACTTCTGGTGATAGATGCCGTGCGCGAATGGTAGTTCCATCAATTCCAGTTCAGGGAAAACACGCTTGAGCATCGGGCGGATGAACTGGTCCATTCCGTAGTTGTCGCTGATGTGCAGGAAGCCTCCGCCGATCAAATAGTTCCGCAGGTTCTCTGCTTCCTGTTGGTTGAAGACCACGTTACCGTGACCGGTCATGTGGACCCATGGATAGTTGAACAATTCCGGGCTTCCGACTTCCACGATCGGCACTTCTGGATCGATGGACATACCGAGTTGTTGGTTGCAATATTTCACCAGGTTCGGTACGGCCGTAGGGTTCGCGTACCAGTCGCCGCCGCCGCCGTATTTCAGCACCGCGAGTTGGAAGGATCCCTGTGCGCGTACACCGATCGAAGCGATGGAAAGAAAGATCAGGAGAATGGAACGGATGTTCATCGGCCTAAAGTTATCGCTGTTGGGCGAGGCTCATCCATGTGCAGGCCGCAAGGGCTGCGGTCTCCGTCCGTAATCGCGCACTTCCAAGACCGATCGGCTTGAAGCCGTTCTCCATGAGCATTTGTGCTTCTGCGGAAGTGAGATCACCCTCCGGACCAATGACAACTATCGCATCGGAGGCCGTGGTATAAAGTTCCATCAATGATGGATGTTCGCCTTCGCACCAGCCGAAATAGCGCTGAAGAGGTAATTCGTTCCGGAAAAGATCCTTCAATTTCATCGGCTTTTCGATCGCAGGCAGCCAACGTCGCTGACTTTGTTTCATCGCGGCGATCGCGATCTTCCGCAACCGATCGATGCGGATCCGATCGCGCTCAACACGTTCGGTGATCAACGGGATGAGCCGATCGATGCCGATCTCAACGGCTTTTTCGAGGAACCACTCATATCGATCGGAAGTCTTTGTCACGGCGACGGCCAATTGGATCGTGGCTGCTTTTCGTGGTTCTCGATCGATCGGTCCGGCTTCCACACGAACGCCTTTCTTCCCCACCTCGATGATCAGCGCTTCGGCCGATCCGCCTTTTCCATCAAGCAGGCCGATCCGATCACCGGACTTCACGCGCAACACATGGAAAGCATGATGTGCTTCCTCTTCCGGCAGATCGAGGATGCCTTCAATAAGATCGGGCACATGGAAAAGGTTCATGCTCTATGCGTGTTGGCGCTGATGCGCTCTCGATCGATCCGGGAGATCAGGTACATGAAGACGCTAAAGATCGATATGAACAGAAGTGTTGCCACCCCAGGTTGAAGACCCAGCAATACCGGCCATTGCATCGATGTGAATTCACCACGAACGATCCGCGGCCAGATCACATCAGTAAAGGGATGAAGAACTTCCGAGGGGAGCGAATACCAGACTCTGGCTTTTGCAGCGAACGTGCAGATGATCCCGAAACTGCACAGAAGGAAGAAGATCCAACGTTCGCGACGGCTGAATTCATGATGGATCAATGTGGAGTACGCCAATAATGCCGCAGCGGCCATCAGGTATCGCGGTCCGTATGCCCAGCCGCCCCACCACGTGGCATGCGTAAGAAAAGCCGCGATCAGGAGAATGGCGGGAAGCACGAATGGATCGCGCAACAGATCTTTCAGCGCGACCCGCTTTGGAATGAACCACAGCGCCATCACCAGCACAGGCATGTAGA
>JAEYYE010000036.1 GCA_023430945.1 Bacteroidota bacterium | reverse complement strand
TGTGCGAATGCTGAAGCACTTACGATCGGTGCTCCAGGAAGTTGTACGGGGAATTCCGTAGCCGGAACAACGCAGGATGCCGGCGGTACGAACTCTCCTTCGTGCGCCGGTGCAGGTGGGATCCAGGATGCATGGTACACGTTCAACACCGCTTCCTTCGCTTCTCCGATCAACATCACCCTTACACCCGGATCCATCCAAGGTCATGGAATGGCCGTTCATACGAGTTGCACCGGGGCAGAACTCGCCTGCTCTACTTCGGGTACATTGAGCTTCACCACCTTCACTCCAGGGACCACCTATTATCTGCGTGTCTTCAATAGTACAGAAGATGGTGACGAAGGCACGTTCTCGATCTGCCTATCCGCGAACATCTGTGCTCCCACCTTCACCCAGAACGTGGAACCCATATGCCGTGTGCAGTTCGCCGGCATCGATAACAGCAGCAGCAATTCAACCAGCGAAACGATCGCTTTGCAGGATTTCACCGGCACGGTCGCACCTGCGCAGGTGACCGGTGGGGGGACCTATTCGATCTCCGTGAGCGGTAACACCGAAGGGAACTTCACCAACTACTTCACAGCGTTCTTCGATTGGAATGGCGATGGCATGTTCGATCTGCCCGGCACTCCGATCGGCAGCATCACGAACAATGGTAACTGCACGGCTGCCGCAACAACGAATATCACCGTGCCCAACAGTGCTGTAGGCGGCACTTACCGAATGCGGATCGTAAAGGATTGGGCAAATTCAGTGGTCTATCCTTCCGCACCCTGTGGTACATATGATTATGGCCAGGCGGAGGACTATCTCGTTAACGTAACGCCTTGCATCGGCGCCCCCCCGGCAGTTTCCGCTTCCAGCAATTCCCCTGTCTGCCAGGGTAGCATGATCGAACTGAACGCTACCTCCACAGGCTCGATCTTCGATTGGACAGGACCGAACGGGTTCAACAGTACGGTCGAAGATCCCACCATTACGAATGCGGGTGCTGCGGCTGCTGGGACCTATATCGTTAGTGCAAGATCCGTACTGGGTGGATGTCCTGCCACAGCGACCACCACGGTCTCGATCACACCACCACCTGCACCTGTGAACGCGGGTGCGGACAAGACGATCTGTGCATCGCTGGGATCGGTGGCCATGACAGCTATTGCGCCAACTTCAGGATCCGGCACATGGACGCAGATCGCTGGTGGCACTGCCAACATCGTGAATCCAGTATCACCCACCACATCGATCAGCGGACTTACGGCAGCTGGTTCACCTTACACCTTCCGTTGGACCGTTTCCAATCCGCCTTGTGCTTCTGCCTTCGACGATGTTGTTGTGAATGTGGACGCAGTACCTACAACGGCGAATGCCGGCGCCGATCAATCGGTATGTGGAAATGTGAGCGCGATGCTGGGAGCAAACCTGCCTTCGATCGGCACCGGCGCTTGGAGTATCGTTTCAGGTCCTTCCACTTC
The DNA here is from genome assembly GCA_023430945.1 of Bacteroidota bacterium. Taxonomy (GTDB): domain Bacteria; phylum Bacteroidota; class Bacteroidia; order Flavobacteriales_F; family PHOS-HE28; genus PHOS-HE28. The sequence continues at coordinate 16,974 of JAEYYE010000036.1, read as the reverse complement.
CATGGCCCAGTTCAGTTCCACTTCAGATCCCGCTGCGACCTTCGATCCAATTGCAGCGAGCGGATCATACACCTTGCGCTGGACGATCAGCAATGGTGTTTGCACCGCTTCCACCAACGACATGGTGCTTTCCGTGATGCAATCTCCTGGCGAACCGATCGCCGCTACGGGTACGGCGATCTGCGAAGGCACAACGATCCCGGCAGGTGAAGGGCTCACCGCAAGTTGCCCTCCGTTGAACATGCTTTCGAACACATCCTTCCCCGGATCCAACTTCCCCAGCAACGCCACCACGGCAACATTGGTCGCCAGTGTATCCGTTCCAGCGCTTCCCGCCGGTGCAGTGATCACGAACGCACGCCTGGTGCTCACGAATGTCGTAGCCAACTCCGGCTCGCAACGCAACCATATGCGGGTTTCCCTCGGTGGTGCCTACACCCTTGCCGAAACGCAGCTTTCTCCACTTTCCTCCGCTGGTACGATCTCCCCCAACCCGGTGATCGCGCTGCCGAACTTCCCCCTGAACGGCGGAACGATCCAACTTTTCACGCGGGAAACTTCGAACAACGGTGTGATCTTCGGTTTCGATGCGATCGATCCCGATGGCACGATCGGAAGTGCGGCGATCGAGATCGACTATACACTGCCGGTGGCTGTTGATTGGTACGATCAGCCCATGGGTGGCACTGTGGTAGGCACGGCCATCTTCGATCCAGTTTCCGCATCGCTTGTGGATCCCTCCCAGCCTGGTACAACGACCTTCTATGCAGGCTGCCGAACGAACCTTTGCTCTTCGCTCACACGCCTGCCCGCCACCTTCACTGTGAACGCTACTCCGGAAGTGGATGCGGGCGAATACCTTGACGCATGCACGGTGGATGGTCCGATCGAACTTGCCGGCTCGCCTGCCGGTGGTTCATGGAGCGGTACTGGTATCAGCGGATCAAGCTTCGATCCTTCAATTGGTACACAGACCGTATGGTATGATTATACCGACGCGAACGGTTGCAGCAACAACGATGCGGTTCAGATCGAAGTTGAACAAGCTGTAGCCTGGTACGCTGATGCAGATGGCGATGGCTTGGGCGATTCAACTGTGATCATGATGGAATGCGAGCAGCCCACAGGTTACGTGAGCAACAGCATTGATGCCTGCCCGAATGATCCATTGAACGATGCGGATGGTGATGGGATCTGTGGTGACATCGATTCATGTCCCACCGTATTTGGTGAGGTGGGCTGGGCATGCGATGCCGGCCCCGGGTTCATCCTTGGTGAACTGAACTCGAACTGCGAATGCGTGGGTATCGCTTGTTCACAGAACGTAACGGTTGAGATCCGCACCGATGCCAATGGCAGCCAGACCACGTGGGAGATCCGCGAGATGAACACCGATCTGCTCGTATGCTCCGGCGGACCGTATATCGGCATGAACCACGCTTCCCTGCAGACCACGTGCTGCCTGCCGGAAGGCTGCTATGATATTAGCGTGTTCGATTCCGCTGGTGATGGGATCACCAGTGGCGGTTATGTCCTGCGCATGGCCGGTAGCAATGAACGCCTGATCGATAATTCGAAAGGCTTCGGTGGATCGGTAAGTTCCATGATGGGAACCGAAAGTTTCTGTGTACCGATCGGTACGGACCGATTGATCTATACGAGCTGTGACAAAATGGATTGGATGAGCAACCAATTCATCGTGGCGAGCGAGAATCCTGCGGTGAGCGCTCTCTGGATACCGGGTGGCGCCAACTCCGTGCAAAGCACGAACACCGGTTATGAGTTCTGGATCTTCGATCCGAACGGCACGTACAGCTTCCGCCGTTTCCGCAACCACGCTACTTCGGACAACTTCGGATCGGTGGGCGCAACACGCGCATGCCACATGCTGATCAACAACTGGGCATCATCAATGCACATTCCGGCGGGTGTCACCATGAACGTGCGTGTACGTTCCCGTGTGAACGGCGTGAACAGTGAATGGGGCCCGGCATGCATGTTCAAGATCGATCCAACCGCAGCAGCATGCCCTACGACCAAGCTGATGGACATTCCTGGTAATGCGTTCCTTAGCTGCGGCCAATACAGGAATTTCGCATCGGGGCAATACGTGCATGCAAGGCCGGTGAGCGGCGCCACACAATACCAGTTCCGCTTCCGGCAGCTGGCCGAAGGCTTCGAAGTGGTGCGTACGACAAGCAGCTACTTCGTACAGCTTTGGTGGAGTGGCCAGGTGCTCATGATGGGCTCGCAGTACGAAGTGGATGTGCGTGCGTACAAGAACGGGCAGTGGTGTCCATGGGGCGACATCTGCACTCTGAACATTGGTACTGCACCCACCGGCAGCCAGAACTCCATGATCGAGAGCGGGAACAGGGAAGCTGCCCTGCAGCTATGGCCCAACCCGAACCGTGGCGATCAGCTGTTCATCAGCTTAAGCTCGCTCGAAGAACAGGTCACAATGGTTTCTGTTGAGATCCTCGATCTGAGCGGCAAGCGAATGACCGGTCGTACGATCGCAACGCCGGAAGGCTACCTCAACACAGTGATGGATCTGCAAGGCGAAGTCGCCGCAGGAATGTACATGGTGAACATCACTACGGGAGAGAAGGTGTACACCCGGCGATTGGTGGTGCAGCCGTAAGTTGACTTTGAATGCTGGAAGAAGCCCCGCCGATCGGCGGGGCTTCTTCGTTCTTATCAAGACCACCTAGTAATGGCTTGGGTTTTCCATAATCGCTTTCAACCAAGATCCAGTGGTGAGCGTGACCCTGGTGATGAAGTGTTCGCCAAACGTTCCAAGGTACATCCATAGGTTTACAGATCTGGGGCGAAAGAGTAAACGGCCTGCTTCTGTTTAAGCCTTTTTCTTTGGTCCTTACGGAAATAAGGATCCGGCGAGGAGTTCGGTTCGCAGGATCGGCTTGTTGGTTGCCTCCTGTTGATAAAAATAAAGTTCTTGTTGTAGGTGGATGGATGTTTTAATATTACGTCCCCGATTTGCCCAAAATTGGTTAAGCCCACCACCACCAATTGACCTCACGTTTACCAAGCCAACCTTCGACCTGAACCATTTTGCGTTGCACGTTCCCTCGGGTGGGGCATGTGCGGCGTGTCCTGTTTTGCCTCGTTCCATTACAAAAACCGTGAAGATGTACTCCACTTTACTGCCGTTGCTCCGGATACGCTCCGTGAAGAAGAGAGAATGTACCAATTGGTACATCGTGCTGTGTGCGCTGTTATTGGGATCGTTGACGACGAATGCCCAAACGACAATTACCACCGATGGAAGTGCCAGTTACAATGGCGGAAATGGGGTCAGTGGTAATGGTGTGATCACGTTCGTTGTAGAAAATTCCTCTGGAGCCGACATCCTACTTACGGATCTCGGCGCTTATTGGCAAACTGGCAATAGCGGATCCATACCTAAACTATGGGCAAGTAGTACATCTCTTTCAGGACCGTATTTTCCATTCAATACAAGTGAATGGACGTTACTGTCTACTGGCTCGCCCGTAACAGTTCCTGCGAACGGGTATTACCCCACAATTACAGGGATCAGTTACTTGATCCCCAACGGAGCTTCAAGAAGATTTCTATTGGAATCTGACAATGGCATTCGCTACAGTGGTTCCGGTGTGATCACCCCTAATACATTTTCAAATGGAGGTGTCCATTTGCGCCTTGGAGATTTTCAGATCGCAGGATCGAACGTTGGATATGGTGGTCTCTTCACAAACTCAGGGAACAACCCACGGTATTTTACCGGCAGCATCACTTTTGCTCCAGCGGCGGCCTGCGCTGGAATCCCAATACCAGGGACTATCAGTGGCAGTTCACTGGTTTGTTCGGGTAGTACGACTGTTCTTGACCTCACAGGAAGTTCCGCAGGTACAGGCATCACACGCACATGGTACTCCAGCACTAATCCTGGCGGACCCTATACCACTCTTGCTGGGACCGGTAATAGCATTACAACTGCTCCCATTACAGCGAACACCTATTATGTTGTTGAAGTAACCTGCACTGAAGCTGGTGGCGGTACGTCGACAACAGCGGAGCATGCTGTAATGGTGAACAATGGCTTCGGTGGAACGTTCACCATCGATCCCACACTCCCTGCTGCTGGCACGAATTTTCAAACCTTCACCGAAGCGATCAACTTCTTGAACAGCCAGGGCGATTGCATCGGTTCGCCAGTGGTCTTCAATGTGGCAGATGACCAGGTCTTCAATGAGAATACACCGGCGATCACTGCCAGTGGTAATTCGGTCAATACGATCATCTTCCAAAAAGATGGAACCGGAGCTAACCCTCGGATCGTAAAGACCGGCACCACGGCTACGAATGAATTCGGCCTTGCCATCCATGGTGGCGATTACATCACGATCGATGGAGTGGATATTGCTGCGGCCACCGGTACAGCATTGGATTATGGTTATGTGATCCGTAACGCAAGCGCAACGAATGGTGCCGACCACAACACGATCAAGAACGGAAAGGTGGTCGTAGGTATGGGCTATACCAGCAGCCGTGGTATCGTGATCTCCTCCTCGACCACCGGTGGAGGTGTAACGGCGACATCGGCTGAAGGTGCCTGCCGGTTCAACTTGATCGAGAACATGGTGGTGGAAACAGCGAACCTGGGTGGCATCTTCATCACTTCGGCCAGTACGACCATACCTGGTGAGGGTAATGATGTGCTCGGCTGTACTGTTGGTGCACCTTACGTAGGCACCCCCACAGGCGATATCGATCTTGGAGATGGTATCGAAGTCGATTTCCAGCAGAACTTCCGCATACATGGCAATACAGTAAGGAACGTTGCCGGTGCGGGGGACAATAATGGCATCAATATCGTTGACGCACGCGGAGTTGTTGAAGTGTCCAACAACATCGTATACGGTGTTCGCAATACCAGTACATCGAGCACTACGCAAGTCTCCGGTATACAGGTGGATGGTGACGCCGCAGGCGCGGAGATCCGCGTGTTCAACAACTTCGTGAGCGACATCACTTCGGCATATACCGGTACCGGTACAACACGCCACGTTGCTGCGATGGCAACCGTTCTGGGTGATGCGGATGTAACCTACCGCTTCGACCACAACAACGTGAGCATGGACTTGAGCGGCACCAGTGCATCAGGTGTCGGCCTTGATTTCGCTTCGGCCACGAGCATCAACATCGCCACGAACAACAACTTCGTGAACACGACAAACCCTGCTACGAACACCAAGAAGCAGTACGGTATTGAAACCGGTAGCACCACGTTGATAGGTGCAACTGGTTCACACAGCGACTACAACAACTTCTATCTGCCTGGTGCGAACGGCTACATCGGCCTGGTAAGCACGATCGATGCAGCAACCACCGCAGCATGGGATTCATTCCTCACCGAAGATGCCGATCAGAATTCATTGACCGTTGATCCCGGTTACGTGAACCCCCAGTTCGATCTGCATGTAACCAACATGGCGATCTCCGGCGAAGGCAGTCCGGTACCATTGGCATGGACAGCACAGGACATCGACGGTGAATTCCGTCCTGTTCCTCCGACCATCGGTGCACATGAATTGGTACCGGCCGTGGAATGCACGGGAACTCCTGTTGCAGGCAGCATTAGCGCAAGCGACCCATTCCTTTGCACCGTCAACTCAGGCACTACACTGACCTTTTCTGGTTCGTCCGATCTGAGCACAACGTACCAGTGGGCAAGCAGTACGACCGCTGGTGGGCCATACACTGATCTTGGCACTACGCTCCAGCAGATCACTGGTGCCCTCACCACCACCACGTATTATGTGGTGACCACCACCTGTACCAACTCCGGCCTGAGCAATACCTCACCTGAATACAGCGTGGAAGTGAGGCCTACACCTACACTTTCCGCTTCCAACAACAGCCCGCTCTGCATTGGTAGCACGCTTCAATTGAACGCCACTTCGGATATCGGCACGACCTACAGCTGGACCGGACCTGCGGCATTCACCAGCACGGACCAGAATCCGACCCTGGCGATCACAAGTGTGAACCAGAGTGGTGAATACTTTGTTACCACTTCCTCGAACGGATGCACCAGTGAGCAGGCCTCAACTACTGTTTCAGTGAACCCGGCCATCGTACCACAGATCACTGCTGGACCAAACCCGGCTTGCATTGATGGCACCACGCAGTTGGGCGTATCGATCAATTCACAGGCCAACCAGATGACTTTCACCACAGGTACCGATGCCGTTCTCGATCCCATGGCCGGCGCCACGGTGATCGTGAACTCAGCGGTGGATGATGTGCCAGGATCGCTGCACCCGATCGGGTTTTCGTTCGGCTTCAATGGCCAGCAATACACCGAATTCTCTGCATCTCCGGACGGGTTCATGAAACTTGGCGCACCGGCAGCTTCCAGTGATTTCAGCAATTCGACCACGGATGCCTTGAACACCCCTCGCATCTTCCCCTACTGGGATGATCTTGCGACCGGTTCGGACGGTAATGTTTCGTACGTGGTCACAGGCACGGCTCCCAACCGGATCTTGAAGGTGCAGTGGTTCGTGCGTAACCCTCGTCTACCATTGACCGATCCGGCCAACAGCACCTTCCAGGCTTGGTTGTACGAGAACGGTACGATCGAATTCGTATATGGATTCGTCAATCCGAATGCGAATACCGCGTCGGTGGGTATAGCTGCCGCTGCCAACAATTTCCAAAGCGTTACGGTTGACAGCAATACCGCAAGCACGACGACGGCGGTGGATAATAACAGTTCGCAACCATCGATCGGACGATATTATCGCTTCGCTCCTCCAGCATACACATATCTCTGGAGCCCTTCCGCCAACCTTGATGATGCGACAAGCGCCACGCCGATCGCAACAGGATTGACCGGCACCACCGAATTCACAGTCGATATCAGTGACGGCTTGTGCACGGAAAGCGCTTCGATCACCGTGGAGGTTGGTGCTGACGTGAGCGTCTCCATGGTTGAAGATTGTGCCGGACAGAGTTTCTCGGTCAATGTTGATATCGCCACCCTTGGATCGACAGCGGAGGTGGAGATCACTTACTCGGTGAACGGGGTGGCCCAGCCTGCCGTACTCACGAGCACGTCCACCGTACTGGGACCTTTCGAGATCTATGATCTTGTTGAAGTTTCATCCAACAATGGGTATGCGACCTGCGCTGAGGATTTCGGCAGCTTCTATTCAACCTGCCCCATCATCGTGGATTGCGCCTCAGGCCAGTCCATTACCATTCCTTACTGCTACAAGAACAATGATCCGCGGCAATTCGTCTTCATTGCTTCAGATCCAACCAGCACGTTGGATCTGAAGTTCCTGCAGCCAAGTCCGATCGCATCCGGTGACGGTATCAACCTATTCTCGGGTACGCCTGGTAACAACCAGATCCCGGCCATTGTTTCGAACGATGACCTGAGCACGCTGGGCATCGTCACATCGGCGGCTGATACGCTTTCCTTCACGATCAACTCCAATGCATCAGGAAGTTGTGAGGATGGTGCATTGACCAGTAACTGGACATTCCAGGTGCGTTGCTCTGGTTGCCTGGAGCCGCAGGGTGATATGTTCATCACCACGGATTGCAATGCATTGAACTTCAATGCTCTCCTCGACCTGTATGATCTGGGCACCGATAGCACAGGAACGTACGGGCCTACGGTTACTATCGCATACACGGTGAATGGTGGTGATACCATCTTCATTTCCGATGTGGTCGAAAACCAACACATACTGGGAGATTTCCCATTGGGCACCGTACTGAATGTGGCCATACTGCATGCAAGTGAGGCCGCCTGCAACAACGTTCTTGGCGAATTCACAATTCCGGTGAGCGCATGTCCCAATGATGAACCCTGCCAGGCTCGGGCCCTCACCATGAACCCGAATTACTCTTGCGTGGAGGTTGTGGAAGGATCACTCGCAGGAATGACGGCTTCAGCGGTCACGAGCAGTTGTACCGGCACGGCTGATGATGATGTCTGGTTCAGCTTTGTCGCCACTGCGCCAACCCACCGGATCCAGTTGTTGAACATCGATCCGACAACGACATTGTATCACGCCCTCTTCACCGGTAGTTGCGCAGGTGGTTTCACCCATGTTGGTGGTGCATGCTATACATCGAACACCAGCAATCCTGCAGGCCTTACGGTCGGTACAACTTACTATGTACAGGTATATTCATCCGGATCCACGCCCGTTAGCACCACGTTCGACGTGTGTGTAAGTGCACCACCTGATGTGGATATGCGTGTTACCGGTCTTGTTTCACCACCGGCTGCAGGTTGCTACGGCAGTGCAGTCCCTGTTACCGTGACCGTGAACAACAATTCATGGCTCCCGATCGATTTCAGTGTGAACCCCACGACCGTGAACGTCACAGCGACTGGTGGATATATCAGCAGTGCTGAGTTGAATACCGGAACTCTTGCTGCGGGTGCCTCCATGGCAGTGACCATGCCCGAACCTATCGATATGTCAGTCGCGGGCGCCTACACCTTCAATGCTACCACGATCGCAACGGGCGAAGGCGCACCTTCCAATGACGCGATGACCCCGGCGACCCGAACAAGTACGGCGCCAACGGCATTGCCTACCGCAGCGAACTTCACCGGTTTCACTGGTGCCAATCTTGCCACCATCCATCCGGGCTGGCGTGAAGGAACTGGAGCTACAGTTCCTACAGGTACTACCTCAAGTTGGTTGCAATCCGGCACTACAGCCCAGGCAGTGCTCGGAAGCGGCGTTTCGGCCAAGGTGAACCTGTTCGCCGCATCCAAGAATGAATGGATCGTAACACCGAAGTTCGTGGCCACATCAGGTACTGTGCTCAACTATAGTGTTGCGATCACCGATTTCGGTAATGGCAATGCGGACGCGAGCGGCGGCATGCAGGGAACGGATGATCGCGTGGTGGTACGCATAAGCACGAATTGCGGAGCGACATACTCCGACCTTGTCACGTACGACGCTTCCAACACCTCCAATATCAGCAATGCGCTGGTACCGCAGACCATCGATCTGAGCGCATATGCGGGCAATGAAGTGATCATTGGCTTTTACGCGACCGAAGGGACGGTGAACGATCTTCCGGATTACGACTTCCACTTGGACAACATCGTTATCCAAAATATTCCCCTGTGCTCCGGAACACCCACTGCCGGGACCGCCGCCCTCAGCGATGCAGGTCCGGTCTGTGCACCAGCGAGCACCAACCTCAGTCTTACAGGACAGACCTCGGGTGTGACCGGTATCACGATCCAGTGGCAAAGCGCAACCACAGCTGGTGGTCCTTATACGGATATCGCTGATGCGACACAAACGAGCCATCAGGTTACAGGGCTTATGGTCAGCACTTGGTTCAGGGCACTGGTGACCTGTACCAATAGCGGGCTCAGCAGCACATCCAACGAAGTTACCGTTGTCGTAACACCCACGCCTAGCGCATCGGCATCCAATGATGGCCCGGTATGCGCAGGTGAAGATCTGCAGTTGACAGGTTCAACTGATTTCGGAACCAGCTTCTCCTGGAACGGACCTGATGGTTTCGCAAGCACTGATCAGAACCCAACGATCGCTGATATCGGTGTAAGCGGGAACGGAATCTACACGCTTATTGCAACTGCGAATGGCTGCCCCTCAGCTCCTGCCACCACAAGTGTTTCAGTTGAAAGCGCACCATTGATCGAATCCATCAGCGCCGATCCCATTGCTATCTGCAATGGGGACAGCACACAGCTTGAAGTGATCGCTACCGCCTCACTTCCAAACATGCTGATAACGGAGGTCACCTTGTTCAGCAGTACTGGCGATGGTGCAACACCTACTTATCCGCCACAACTTTCCGGCACCGATCTGGATCTGGTGGAATTGAATAATGCTTCATCCGTACCAGCCGACATCAGCGGATGGCAACTCACCGTACATCCTACGAACAGTACAACTGTATCGCACGAACTCGTATTCCCGTCTGGAACGATCGTTCCACCGAATGGAGTTGTGGTGGTACACCTTGAAACTACAGGAACCACGGATCCGGAGAACCTGTTCTTTGTAACTGGTGAAAGCACAAGCTATTCATCGGGCAGCGCTTTGGGCGTGGTACTGCGCAACGGAAGCATTATTGTGGATGCTGTTGGCGTGAACACCTACACCTTCGCGGCTGGCACTGGGGTGACAGAAGCTGACTGGAGTGGTTCAGCCCCATCACCAAGTGGTGATGCCGGGACCACCCGTACAGGTGCGCTCGACACGAACACTGGAGCTGATTGGACCGCTTCAGAATTCGCGCCTCAGTCGATCGGAACGTACAACGCAGGCTATACGAACCCGAACAGTGGTACCATTGCGAGCTATAGCTGGACACCTGGCGCTTCCCTGAGCGATCCAACCATTTCCAACCCGATGGCCAACGGCCTTACGGAAACGACCACTTTCGTAGTGGTGGTGGCTACTACTGCCGGTTGCACAAGCACCGATAGTGTTACGGTCACCGTCGGGGAACCACTTGTGGTGGATGTTATCGCCAGCACCGACACGATCTGTGCAAGTGAGGAGGTTACACTTTCCGCGATCGGAACTGGCGGTGGTGAACCTTACACCTACAGTTGGTCGCCTGGAGGCGAAACGACTGCGGAGATCACTGTGAATCCAACTGTTACGACGGAATACACCGTAACTGTTACCGATAATTGTGGATCGATCGTACCGATGAGTTCCACGGTCACCGTGCTACCCACACCAACCGTATCGGCAGCCCATACAGCTCCCGTTTGCACCGGATCGACGTTGCAACTGACCGGAACAGCCGACATGGGTACTTATGCATGGACGGGTCCTGATGGCTTCACCAGCCCCGACCTTTCACCAAGCATTGCGGATGTGACATTTGCAGCTAGCGGAACGTACACGTTAACCGCGACCTTCGGCGAATGCTCGACCTCTGCAACTACAGAAGTGGAGGTTGGATACAGTGCTGGAGTTGTAACGGTATCTCCCGAAGATCCATCCATATGCGCCAGTGGTTCTGTTGAACTGGTAGCTTCCGGTGCCGGTATCGAAACCTTCGGAAGTGGTGTGATCACAGGTACATCTCCGACCACGTCGACGGCGAGTTCGAACCCCTACTACCGTACGTTCGAGAACAGGCGTACACAATATGTGATCCTCGCGAGCGAGATCACTGCTGCAGGGTTCGATCAAACGCTTACCTCCCTGTCGTTCCAGGTAACGGCTGCCGCTTCTCCGAATAATCTGGATGAGTTCACCATGAAGCTGGGGCATACCACGAATACGAACGCTAGCACATTGTTCACCGGCCCGCTTACCACAGTTTATGGTCCTGTGGACTACATACCAGTGGTCGGCACCAACACCCATGTGTTCAATGAACCTTTCGTTTGGGACGGTGTGTCCAACCTGGTGATCGAGATCTGTTTCACTAACGATCCGGACAACACGTGTACGAACGTATCCAGCAGCTGCTGGGGTAATTCGCCGACGGTACAGATGGCTACCGCTCCAATGGTCGCTACTTGGGTCACCTACGCGGATAACGTGGCACAATGCGATATCCTGACCTCCGATGCTACAAGCACACTTCGTCCGATCATGACATTCGGTTATGGCGCTGATCTGCCAGCCACGTATTCATGGTCGCCCTCTGCTGGTTTGAACACAGCCACCGGAGATACGGTGATCGCTTCACCAACGGAAACCACCACGTACACTGTTACGGGCACCTTACCGAACGGCTGTTCGTCTTCGGCTGATGTGACAGTTACGATCGGTGCACCGCTTGTGGCCTCGATCGAACTTTCAGCAGATACGATCTGCGCTGGTGAAACAACTGTTCTAACAGCGGTGGGTGCCGGAGGCGGTCTTCCTTATGGTTACCTCTGGTCACCCGGCGGTGAAACAACTGCGGAGATCACCGTTGAACCTTCAGCCACTACGGAATATACCGTGACCATTACGGATGACTGCGGTGGGCAGGCGATCGCATCGGCTACTGTAACGGTATTGACCGCTCCAACGGTAACCGCCACCCATACCTCACCGGTCTGTGAAGGTGGTGATCTGCAATTGACGGCAACCGCTGACATGGGAACATATTCCTGGAGCGGACCTGCCGGCTTTGCCAGCACCGATCTGAACCCTGTGATCCCGAATGTGACACAAGCGAACGCAGGCACTTACATTTTCACATCGGGCTTGGGCAGCTGCTCTGTTTCTGCTGAGACCATTGTTTCGATAGGTGTCGCACCTGTGATCACCAGTGTCACGGCCACACCAGAGACCATCTGTTCCGGTGACACGGTGCAGCTACAAGTGGTAATGCCATCGGGTGCAGCGCTATGTACGTCGAACGCAACGAACACGACTGATGAATGGCTCTCCAATGTGACTTTCGCGGGGATCGTGAATTCCAGCGCATCAACCACCTATTCCGATTACACGGGCATCGTTGGTAACGTGATCGCTGGAAGCACATACACCTTCAGTGGCACGGTGACCAATGGAACCACGTTCGAATATTCGGAGACCGTTCGAGTGTATATCGATTGGGACCAGGATGGTGCATTTGGTGCCGGAGAGGTATATGACATGGGGAATCAGCCGGTACCCGGAGGAGCTGATGTGGTGTTCAGTGATGATATCATCGTACCCGCAAATGCTCTCGATGGTACCACGACGATGCGAGTGATCAATCGCTTCAATGAGTACCATGCTGCGACTGGTTGCGGTTCGTTCACTTACGGTGAAGTGGAGGATTATAGTTTGAATGTGAGCGGTGGCACACCCACTGGACTCATCTACAGCTGGTCTCCGATCACCTTCCTTGATGATGCGACGATCGCCGATCCAATGGCTGAAGGTGTCACATCCACAACGGAATACACAATTACCGTGACCAACGCTGCGGGCTGCGCATCGAGTGCAAGTGTGACAGTGACCGTTAACACCACCGATACGGATAGCGATGGCGTGGTTGATTGTGAAGACAGTTGTCCGAACTTCCCCGGTGAGATCGGCGATCCTTGTGATGCTGGACCGGGAATGATGAATGGTGTGATCACCGTGGATTGCGAATGTGTAGGTGAAGAGATCTTTGTAACGGTGAACTCCAGTTTATTCCTCGATGGTCCGTTCAACACCACCACTGGCTTGATGTCGGACAACCTGCGGAGCCTTGGCCTGATCCCAAGTGCACATCCTTATGGCGGTGCTCCCTGGAACCACACAGGCACGGAAACCTTCGATCCCGCCATCCTGGCCGTAACCGGCAACGATGCGATCGTGGATTGGGTGCTTCTCGAACTGCGTGATGCTGCCACCCCGGCCACCGTGGTTGCCCGCCGTGCGGCTCTTGTTCAGCGTGATGGTGACCTGGTGGATACCGATGGCGTGAGCGTGGTGAAGTTCGCTGGAGTGCCCAGTGGAAATTACCGTCTTGCCGTGCGTCATCGTAACCACCTTGGGGTGATGACAGGTACGGATTACGCCCTGTCGCAGATCCCAACGGACATCGACCTTACACTGCCTGGTACGACCACCTATGGCACCAATGCGCGCAGGACCCGCGGAGCAGTGATGACCATGTGGGGCGGCAATGCCAACGGCAACACCAACGTGCGCTGGTTCGGTCTTGGCAACGATGATGGTGTGATCCTCTCCTCGGTGGGCGCCTCCACGCCAACTGCGACCCTGTCATCCGTATACCACAACGCCGATGTGAACATGAACGGACAGGTACGCTGGTTCGGATTGGCCAGTGATTCGGGTTACCTGTTGAATACCATTGGTTCAACCACTCCAACCGGTACGATCCTTCAACAGCTGCCATGATGTTGGGATCCGGCAGGTACTGCACCACGCAGTACCTGCCGGACCTACATTCGTGATCTGAACCTTTCAAATTGAAAAGACCCTTTACGCTAACGAAACATGAAAAGATCTAAACTTTACTCGTGGATCAACAGGGCTTTGGTCCTTTGTTGTCTGGGGGCCACCTACCAGGTGCAGGCCCAGCTCCCCGAATCGATCGATATGGAACTTCGATCAACTGCCGACGGCACGGGAGTGGAACTGTGGGCCAAGTCCAATGGAGTGCCCTACTCTGGCGCCCTGAACCAATTCGGCTATACCCTGAAATGGCCAAGCAGTTCCACGGCGGAGATCGGTGCTCAATTCACCCCTTGTCCTGGAGCGACCACCTGGGATGATTTCGTGATCGGCACGAACGCCGGGTATGATTACACGATCTTCATTACCACAAGCCCCAATAATATGAGCAGCCAATGTCCCAGTGCGGTATGGGCTGCCGATCAGTGGGTGCTGGTGCATCGTGTGACCATGACAGGCAATACCGGTTGTACACCCTTCGAGATAGCCAATGATCAGTATGCCTTCGATCAGAACGCCGTGATGTACGGCTTGCTTACCGGGGTGGACTACTGCGATGGCCAGTGGGGATGTCCCAATACCTTCAACATCAACCCTGCACCTGTCTACGTGGGTGACCCAAACGGTGCCTGCGCTGAGGATTGCCTGGGCCAGCCAGGCGGCACCACCCTCCCGGGCAGCCCCTGCGATGATGGCAACCCCCTCACCACCAACGATGCCTATGATGCCAATTGCGATTGCCTTGGGCAGGATTGCAACGGCACCGTAGGTGGTACCGTTCTGCCGGGAGCTTCCTGCGATGACGGTGATGCCTGCACCACTGGCGATACGATCGATGCCAACTGCGACTGCGTGGGCACCTTTGCCGATGCCGATGGTGATGGCACCTGCGATGCCGAGGACCTGTGCGCTGGACCGGAACCAGGTAGTGATTGCGATGATGGTGATCCGGATACCGAAAATGACCAGATCAATTCCTCATGCGATTGTGTAGGTACTCCGGTGGGTGAACCAGATTGCCTTGGTGTGATCGGCGGACCTGCCATCGCCGGTACTCCCTGCGATGATCTGAATGATTGCACGGTCAATGATCTGTGGGACGTGAACTGCGATTGCGTAGGCACCTTCCAGGATACCGACGAAGATGGCACCTGTGATGCCGATGATCTCTGCCCGGGTGGACTCGAACCAGGCACCGCATGTGACGATCTCGATCCATGCACGACCGGTGATGTGATCGGAGCCAACTGCCTGTGCGCCGGCACGTTTGAGGACAGCGATGGCGACGGCACCTGCGATGCCGACGATGTATGCGCAAATGGTCCTGAACCCGGAACACCCTGCGATGATGGCGATGCGACCACCGAAGATGATGTGGTCACCGCCAACTGCGAATGCGAAGGCACCCCGATCACCGTGTTCGATTGCCCCGATCTGCAGGCCAACATCGGTGACGACTGCGACGATTCCGATCCCAATACCGAAGATGATACGGTGAACGCCAACTGCGAATGCGTGGGTACACCTGTTGAAGTGTTCGACTGCCCGCAGTTCGAGGCCAACATCGGCGATCCCTGCGATGATGGGAACTCCGAGACCTTCGGTGATGCCTACAACACCAATTGTGAATGCGTAGGTGTACCGGCCGGATCGGCCGTGCTCACCATGGAGGTACAGACCGATGCCAATGGCAACCAGACCACCTGGGAGATCATGGAACAGGGCACCGAAACGGTGGTATGCTCCGGCGGACCTTACGCCAGCAGCGCCGTGGTGACCCAGAACTGCACCGTGCCCAACGGCTGCTACATGCTCAAGGTGTACGACAGCGCCGGTGATGGCATGGCCAGTGGCAACAACGGTGGCTACATCCTTCGCATGGCCGGTCCCGATGGTGCACGCATCATCGACAACCGCCGCAACTTCCTCAGCGGAAGCGAGAGCGCCATCGCCAACGACCAGGGCTTCTGCCTGCCTTTGAGCGACGATCGCCTGATCTACACCAGCTGCGACAAGCTCGACTGGCTCAGCAACGAGTTCATCGTGGCCAGCCTTGATCCGGATGTGAGCGCCGAGTGGATCAATGGCGCGCCCAACAGCGCGCAGGACAACAACTCCGGTTACGAGTTCTGGTTCTTCGATCCCAATGGCACCTACAGCTTCCGCTGGTTCCGCGGACACAACACCTCCCATGGCTACGGCACCGGCCCGGCACGTGCTGCGCACCTGCGCATCAACAACTGGCTGGCCGCCTACCACATCCCTGAAGGTGTGCTCATGAACGTGCGCGTTCGTGGCCGCGTGAACGGTGTGAACCACGAATGGGGTCCGGCATGCCGCTTCAAGATCGATCCCGTTGCCGCACAGTGCCCCGTTACCAAGCTCATGGACATCCCCGGCAACCAGTTCCTCAGCTGCGGCGAGTACCGCGAGTTCGCACCCAACTCCTACGTGCATGCACGCCCTGTGAGCGGTGCCACACAGTACCAGTTCCGCTTCCGCCAGCCTGCCGAAGGCTTCGAGGTGATCCGCACCAACACGAGCTACTTCGTGCAGCTCTGGTGGGCAGCTCCCACACCTGTGCTTGTTGAGGGCTCACAGTACGAGGTTGATGTACGCGCCTTCAAGAACGGGCAGTGGTGCCCATGGGGTGATGTATGCACCCTCAACATCGGCACCGATCCCGGTGCACAGGCCGGTGCAGGCCAGAGCATGATGAGCCAGGTGAACAGCGCCGAGATCAGCATGTGGCCCAACCCGAACCGTGGCGACCAGCTCTACCTGAGCCTGAGCACCGTACCTGAAGGAGTGCTCACCGTGAACGTGGACATCTTCGACATGTTCGGCAAGCGCGTGGTGGCACGCAACCTGGCCGTACAGGATGGCTTCATCAACACGGTGATCAGCCTGCAGGGTGAGATCGCAGCCGGCATGTACATGGTGAACATCACCGCCGGTGAGAAACTCTACACCCAGCGCCTGGTGATCCAGAATTGATCCCAAGCCTTACGAAAAGAAGGGCGCCCGATCGGGCGCCCTTTCTTTTTCCGGGGGG
>JAEYYE010000393.1 GCA_023430945.1 Bacteroidota bacterium | reverse complement strand
TCACAACACCGTCACCTCCGTTCGCCGGTTCTCCGCCCGGCCTTCTTCGGTCTCGTTGCTTGCGATCGGCTTTGTTTCGCCGTAGCCTTTCGCGGTGATCCGCGCGGCATCGATCCCTTTTGCGATGAGGTGATCGCGTACGGCGTTCGCGCGCTGATCGCTCAGCTTCAGGTTCGCATCGTCGCTGCCGACATTATCGGTGTGGCCGCCGAGCTCGATCCGCAGATCGGCGTTGCGCTTCAACAACTGGATCAGCTTTTCCAATTCCGCGTTGCTCGCCGGAAGCAGTTCGTAGCTCGCGGTGTTGAAGAAGATGTTGCGCAGCGCGATCGTGCTTCCTGCGGTCAGCGGGCTCAGCGGAACATCCAGCGTGTACGGTTCCTTCACGGCACTTTCGGGCACTTTGTAATTCTCGCTGAAGAAGAGGTAACCTTCGCTGCTGGCGTTGAGTGCGTACTCCTGCCCCACCGGCAACGCCACAAGGAATTCGCCGGTCTGCGGATCGCTGTAGGCGGCTGTCGCCAGATCACCGGTCTTCACATCGAACAGTTCCACATCGGCTTCCACCGGTTCGCCCGTGGTGCGATCGGTGACCTTTCCGCGGATGTAGCTCACCGCCAGCGGACGTGCCTCGGGATACAATTCGAAACCGTACAGATCTAGATCGCCCATGCCGCCCGGCCGATCGCTTGCGAAGTAGGCCACTTCGCCGCTCGCGCTCACTAACAGGCTATTCTCATCATCGCCGGTGTTGATCGGATAGCCAAGGTTCAACGCCGGACCCCATTCGCCCGTGCTTCCCTTGCGGCTCATGTAGATGTCCAGCCCGCCGAAACCGGGATGCCCGTTGCTGCTGAAGTAAAGCGTTCTTCCATCGGGATGGATCTGCACGCTCTCTTCGTTGAAACGTGTGTTGATCGAAGGACCAAGTTTCTCCGGTTTGCTCCAGCCGCCATCATCGCCAAGTTGCGTCATGTAGATGTCCGTGTCCTGAATCCCATCCGCTGCGCTTATCCCGCGAACAAAATACAGCGTGCGGCCGTCGCTGGCGAGGCTCGGCTGGCTTTCCCAATTCCTGCTGTTCACCGGCGGACCGAGATTTTCCGGAGGGCTCCAGCGATCGCCTACGCGAATGCTGATGAACAGATCGCAACTGCCCATTCCTTTTCGTCCCGGCCCATATTCGCCGAACAATTCACACGCGGTGAAAATGATGAAACGCCCATCGGGCGAAAGCGTTCCGGCACCTTCATTCCGATCGGTATCCACCGTGGGGATCGTTCGCGCTTGCTGCCATTCGCCGGTTTCATTTCGGTTGCTCACGTAGAAATCCTCCTGCTCACCCACACGCTCATCATCGGCCTTCACCCTTCGCGTGAACAACAATGTTTTGTCATCAGCGGTGATCGCCGGATAATATTCCGGCATCACGGTGTTCACGCCAGGCCCAAGATTCTTCGGCTCGAAAGGCACCGGTTGCTTGATCGCTTCCGCAGCGAAATCGCAATTGCGCAGCCCGAGTTGGGCGCGTTCCTTCCGCAGCGGATCCTTTTCCTTCTCCAGGAAACCCTGGTAATTGCGCCGTGCGCTATCGTACTCGCCGCGCTTGAATTCCAGATCGGCCAGGTGCAGTTGCGCCGTCGGGAACAACCTCGGTGCGATCGCGAGTGCTTCGCGATACCGGCCGATCGCAAGATCGTCCTCCCCTTTCATCTCATGCATCTCGGCCAGCATCAGCCTCGGTTCCGCGAACTTTTCATCGGCAGCAGCGGCCTTGGTGAATTCGCCCTGCGCGCACTCCCACTTGCGCATGCGCATGCATTCCAGCCCGGCCTCGTAGCGTTTGATCGCGCCCTTGTCGCTGCTGGAATAACGGCCCGGCTGCGCGATCGCATCGATCGGAAGAACGGAGAGAAGCAGGATCACGATCTGAAAAAGCGTGCGACGATCGAACAGGCGAAAGGAGCGTATAGGCATGGATGGGAAAGCTTTTGCAAATGAAAGGCCAGCGTGCCGAAATGCAAGGTTTTTGGGCGTGTCCCCTGGCCCGGCTCAGAAGCCGCGCCAGGGGCCGGGCTCTCCCTTTCAACTCCTCGGCCGGCAAGGCCCGGCCTGCGGGGTTTCCAGTGCGATCCCTCACGCGGGCTTCCCGTCAGAAGCT
This sequence comes from Bacteroidota bacterium, assembly GCA_023430945.1. Lineage (GTDB taxonomy): Bacteria > Bacteroidota > Bacteroidia > Flavobacteriales_F > PHOS-HE28 > PHOS-HE28. The sequence goes on along the minus strand of JAEYYE010000393.1, from coordinate 4,314 downwards.
CCGGTACCAACCGAAATTCACTCCAGCGCTCCAGAGATAACCGGTGATCGGTGCATCAATGATCGGAAGCAATGCATAACGGAATGTCGGCTCCAGCCGGAATTCCGATCGGCCTTTTGGTACGAACGCGATCCCGGTGCTGGCCATCACGGTGAAATTCAGATCCTCGTAATAATCCAGTTCCGTAGATCTTCGTTCGTCATTGATCACCGAAACGTTCGCGGCTCGTTGTAAAATGTTCAATGAACCACCGATGCTGGAAACAGATCGCCAACGCCCTTTCCCGAAGGTGATCGTTCCACGGATCGGAAAGTCGAGGTAATGGAACTCCTGCCGGATCGAATTGATCACCAAGTCCTCTGTGGCATAGACAAATCCTCTGCGCGGATCGATCGGATCACCAAAGTTCAATTCATCCAGATCGAGTTGCCAGCCATGCAGGGTGTATCCGATCCCGGCCTCGATCGCGAAATGTTCATTGAACGAAAACGCCGCCATGATAGCGATGGATCCCCCGAACCGCGGATCCTCCAGATCATTCCGGGCATCCACCAGACTTGCAGGAAAGACCGATCCATCCACCAGTTTCAGATCGCGATACGCAAGCGTAGGCGCAACATTCAGTCCGATGCTCCATTTCGATCGGTGCGTGGTGCTGTCCTGTGCGATCGTGCTCAGGGAAAGACATACACAGATCAAAACGAGCATTTGTTTCATCGGATCATAAGGTGAAATACCAACCGAAATTCACACCCGCACTCCAGAGATATCCGGTGAGCGGCGCATCAATGATCGGCAGCAATGCGTAACGAAATGTTGGTTCCAGCCGGAATTCCGATCGGCCTTCCGGTTTGAATGCGATCCCGGTGCTGGCCATCACGGTGAAATTCAAATTTTCGTAAGGGAAGTCTTCAGCCGGTACTCGTTCACCATTGATGATGGAAACGAATGCTGCACGTTGCAGAACATTCAATGAACCGCCGATACTCGAAATGGATCGCCAGCGGCCCTTACCGAACGAGATCATTCCTCGGATCGGAAAGTCCAGGTAATGGAATTGCTGGCCGATCGGTTCGTATGAACCAGGAATTGCTGGATCGATCGGATCTCTGGCGATGAAATGCCGGTCTTCATCTTTCATCGCCCACCCATGCAATGAATATCCAACCCCGGCTTCCACGGCAAAGCGGTGATTGAACCGGTAATTCGCCATTACCGAAGCGGACCAGGCCGATCGAGGGAGTTCGCGATCGTTCCTGAATTGGACCAAAGCTGCTGGCGCCATCGATGCATCAACGATCTTGAGATCTCTATAGGCTACCCCTGGAGAAACATTCAACCCGATACTCCATTTCGATCGTTGCGCAGTAGAATCCTGCGCGTATAAGCAATTGATATTCATCAATGCGAAAAACGCGATCAGTGCGGATCCGAAAATGAAATTCATCTTCACGAATGTAGTGAAGATGAAGTCAATGGGTCACTCGATCATCGATCGAAGATCTTCCTCCCCGATCACTTTCACGCCAAGCTGTTCCGCCTTCGTCTTCTTGGCTGGGCCCATTCCTTCACCAGCCACCACATAACTCGTCTTGCTGCTGATCGATCCGCTCACTTTTCCGCCGTTCTTTTCGATCGCTTCCTTGATACCATCGCGGCTGAAATGTTGAAAGACCCCTGAGACGACGAACGTCAAACCTTTCAATTTGTCGGCCACTTCGATCCGATCCGCTGGATCGATCTGCATTTGTACGCCATGCTTCCGCAACCGATCGATGATATCACGATTGCCAGGAACAGCGAAGAAATCAACGATGCTTTCAGCGATCACTGGACCGACCACATCGATCGCGGTGAGTTCTTCTTTCGTCATCGCCATCAACCGATCGATGTCGCCCACCGATCGTGCGATCTTGCGTGCCACGGTCTCGCCCACGTGCCTGATCCCGATCGCGAAAAGCACTTGTTCGAATGATCGCTCTTTGCTCGCTTCAAGCCCATCGAGGATGATGTTCGCGCTCTTCTCTTTCCAACCGTGCCCGAGCCCGAGGATCTTTTCCTTCGTGAGATCATACAGATCGGCGATGTTCTTCACCAATCCCGCCGCGTAGAATTCCTGCACTGTTTCACCGCCAAGTCCGCCGATGTCCATGGCGCGGCGGCTCACGAAATGTTCGATCCGCCTCGTGATCTGTGGCGGACAATAATGTTCGTTCGGGCAGTAATGCTGCGCTTCACCTTCAATGCGGATCAATTCCGTTCCGCATTCCGGACAGTTCTTAGGAAAGATCACCGGAACCGCGTTCGCTTCACGTGATCCAGGTTCAACGCCAAGGATCTTCGGGATCACTTCGCCACCTTTCACAACCTGCACTTTGTCGCCGATGTGCAGATCCAGTTTCGCGACCTGATCGGCGTTGTGCAACGTGGCGCGCTTCACCGTGGAACCGGCCAGCAGCACGGGTTCCAGATGAGCCACCGGAGTTACCGCTCCGGTACGTCCAACCTGGTAGCCGACATCGATCAGCCGTGTTACTACCTGCGCCGCCTTGAACTTGTAGGCGATCGCCCAACGTGGACTTTTCGCCGTGAGACCAAGTTCTTCCTGCACATCAAGATCATCCACCTTGATCACCACACCATCGATGTCGAATTCCAGATCATGGCGGGCTTTATCCCAATGATCGATGAACGCGAGAATGCCATCCAGATCCCGAACGAGCTCGAGCCGTTTCCGATCGGGTGATGGTGTGTTGAATCCCCATTCACCGGCCTTCAGGATGTTCTGGTAATGGCTGCGGGAAGGCAATTCCGGCCCGGCCAATCCGTAAACGAAATTGTCCAATCCGCGCTTCGCGACCTCTTTTGAATCCTGCAATTTCAGCGATCCTGCCGCGGTATTCCGGGGATTTGCATAAAGTTCCTCACCCCGCTCCTGCCGTTGTGCGTTCAATCGATCGAACACTTCACGCTTGAAGAAGATCTCGCCACGCGCCTCGAGCAGATCGGGCACATCGTCACCCTGCAGGATCAACGGGATCGAACGCACCGTGCGCACGTTCCCTGTAACCTCCTCCCCTTTCTCACCATCGCCGCGGGTTACGCCGCGCACGAGTTTGCCGTTCTCGTAGGTAAGACTGATCGCAACGCCATCGTATTTCAACTCGAGCACATAATTCACTTCGCCCACTTCGCGCTTTATCCGATCCACGAAGGCTTCCACTTCCTCGCGCTCGTAGGAGTTGGTGAGCGAAAGCATCGGGAACCGGTGGGCCACCGTTGGGAAATTCTTCGTGATGTCGCCTCCGACACGCTGTGTCGGACTGTTCGGATCGGCCAGATCGGGGAAGTCCTTTTCGAGCTTCTCGAGCTCCTTCAACATCATGTCGAACTCCATGTCGCTGATCACAGGATCCGCCAGCACGTAATACCGGTGATTGTGGAACTCGATCTGTCGCGCGAGTTCCTCCATGCGTTTTGCTGCCTTGTTCTTATCCATCTTGATCGTTCTCCGTACCACGGATCTTCTTATAGATCGCACCGAAACGCAGGCCTGCCTTGGCGAACCAGGTCCAATTGCTCAGATCGGACGAGATCCCCGGATCGCGCGCATACACGTACCGGTAGCCGCCGCCGACACCGAGAAATCCCCACCATGTGATCTTGTAGTTCACGTACACGCTGAGATCCACCGGCAGCAATTCGTTCTGTGCGTACGGTACGTATCCACCATTCGCAACACGCTGATCGATGCGGTAGTTGCCTAGCCCGACACCGATCGGAACGCCCCAATCCCAGCGCTTCGATCGCACAAAGATCCGTTCATAGGTGAGGGTGATGAAATCGAACTTCATCCTGATCTCCCGCAAACCCAATTCACCAAGTTCTGCCGTGCCTTCGTACGATCGGATGAACGGCAGCCCGATCCCATAGAACCCCAGCGCGATCACGTTCCTGTTCTTCTCCGCACCGATACGGGCACCATAGAATCCCAGCGGATCATCGTGCACCCAGGTGCGCCGGAAATCAAGGTTGGCCATCAATTTGAACTGGGCCTTGCGTTCGGTGACCTTCAGATCGCCTTGCTGTGCCGCAACGAGCTGTGCGGTGAAAAGGATGGACAGGAACCACAAGTGACGAAGGATCATTTCGTTGCGGAGATGAAACGATCCTGGCCGGCCATGTCCTGCAACAACCGTACGTTCCGGAAGCCTTTTTCCTTCAACAATTCGGCGGCTTTCCTTGAATGTACATAATGTCCTTCGAACCAGATCATGCCATCTGCTGAAAGAGCAGGCATGGCCCGATCCGCGA
>JAEYYE010000375.1 GCA_023430945.1 Bacteroidota bacterium | reverse complement strand
GTGTAGGCCATGGTATCGCTGCCATGCAACACCACGAATCCATCGTAGTTCTCGTAATTCTCATGGATCATTCCCGCGATCCCTATCCAGTCCGCAGGACGCATATCGCTGCTGTCGATCGGCCGCTGGAACGATATCGTGCCCAGTTCCACTTCGATCCGCTTCAGCTCCGGCACCTGATCCTCCAGAAGTTCCAGGTCCATTGGCCGCAGAACCCCGGTGACCGGATCGAGCCACATACCGATCGTTCCGCCGGTATAGATCAACAGCACTTTCCCCCTCATGCTATTTCCTTGTGCGATCCACGCCGAACAGTTTCTCCGCATTGCGCGTGGTGATCGCACCGATCCGGTCGACGTTCATACCGGTGACCTCTGCCAGGCGCGTTGCAACATATGGAATGTAAGCGCTCTCGTTGCGCTTGCCGCGCCAGGGGATCGGTGCGAGGTAGGGCGCATCGGTCTCCAGCACGCAATGCTCGGCACCCACGTCGGCCATCGTTTCCGCAAGGCCGGCCTTCGGGAACGTGATCACACCGCCTATCCCCAGTAAAAACCCGCCAAGGCCTACGATCAGCGCAGCTTGTTCCGCAGTGCCGGTGAAGCAATGGAACACGCCGCAAAGCCTCTCTTCATTCTCTTCTTCAACAATGCTGAACACTTCATTGAAGCTGTCGCGCGCATGGATCACGATCGGAAGATGAAGATCCTTCGCCCAGCGGATCTGCTGGCGGAAAACCTCCTTCTGCTGATCGATGTAGGTCTTGTCCCAATAAAGGTCGATCCCGATCTCGCCTACGGCATGATAGCGGCCCGTATGCAACTCGCGTTCGATCTCCTTCAGATCTCGCGAAGGATCGGCGCCGACCGATCCCGGATGCAGGCCCATCATGGGAAAACAAACATCCGGATATCGATCCACGAGCTCATGCATGGGTTCGATGCTTTCCAGATCGATGTTGGGCAGGTACATCCGCTTCACCCCGGCTTCGAGCGCACGTTGGACCATGTCATCGCGATCGCTGGCGAACTGCTTGTGATAAAGATGTGCGTGCGTATCGATGAACACGATCGCGAAGTAACGGCTTCCGCGCCCAAGCCACGCACAACGCGGCACGGCTAACTTTGCCCGCCTTGCATGAAGATCCTGATCCTTCGCTTCAGTTCCATCGGCGATATCGTTCTTACAAGTCCGGTGGTGCGTTGCCTGAAGCGACAACTGAAGGCCGAAATCCATTTTGCGACGAAGAAGGTTTTCGCAGACCTGGTCGCACATTCACCTTATGTGGATAAAGTGCATTCTCTGGGCACGGACCTGAAGGAACTGATCGGCGAACTGAAGAAGGAGCGCTTCGATCTCGTCGTCGATCTTCACCACAACCTGCGCACCACGCGGATCAAGCGGAAACTTGGTGTTGCTTCGAGAAGCTTTCCGAAGTTGAACATCGAAAAATGGTTGCTGGTGAATTTCAAGAAGGACCAGCTTCCACGGATCCACATCGTGGATCGATACTTGAGCACGGTGGAACATCTCGGCGTGAAGAACGATCAAGCGGGATTGGATCTTTTCATTCCTGCGGAAAAAGAAGTGGACCTGCGATCGTTACCTGAACAATTCCACAATGGTTACACGATGATGGCGATCGGTGGCGCGCACGAGACCAAGCGCCTTCCATTGCACCGGATGATCCAGCTTGGAACGTTGATCGAAGGACCGATCGTGATCGTTGGCGGTGAAGAGGACCAGGCCGATGGACGTGCCCTCGGGAGTGCGATCGGCAGCCGTGCGTTCGACGCGACGGGACGTTACGATATTCTTGGAAGCGCATCGTTGATCCGCCAGGCGAACAGCGTGATCGCGCATGACAGCGGTGCAATGCATATCGCTGCGGCCTTCAGGAAGAACGTTGTGAGCGTCTGGGGCAACACGGTCCCGGAATTCGGCATGGGCCCTTATATCCCGCAGCATCCGGAACGTGCGCACATCGCCGAAGTGCTTGGATTAGAGTGCAGACCGTGCAGCAAGATCGGCTTCGATCGGTGCCCGCAAGGACATTTCAAATGCATGGAAGAACATGATCTGAATGCGATCGCGGAAAAAGCGCGGATCGGACCCTAACTGTTCAGCAGCCAGAAGGTGATGATCCCGCCGAAGTAGCCCAGCGCGGCAGGGAAGGCCATGCGCCGCAGGTACCAGAGGAAATCGATCCCCAAGATCCCCATGGAAGCAACGCCAGCGGCCGATCCAATGATCAAAATACTTCCACCGGTACCGGCGCAAAGCGCGAGCAGCGACCAGAAATCGTGATCGGGAACGAACTGCGTGAGCGGATACATGCCCATCGCCGCGGCCACCAGCGGCACATTGTCCACCACGGCCGATAACAGGCCGATCACCGTGTTCACCGCGAAGATGTTCCCGAGATTCCGATCGAGGAACGTTGCCGCATCGGTAAGGTGACCGGCTACTTGCAAACCTGCGACCGCTGTGAGAATACCGAAGAAGAAAAGCACGCTGGGCACATCGATCCGGCGTAGCACTGCGGTGACCTTGAGGTGGCCCTGATCGGATTCGATCTTGTTGCGATGGAGCAATTCGGTTACGATCCACATGAGCCCGAGACCGAGCAGGATGCCCATGTACGGCGGAAGATGTGTAAGGGTCTTGAAGACCGGTACTCCGAGCAGCGCGACCAATCCCATGATGAAGATGAGCAGCTGTTCACTACGGGGTACCGCCACGTGTTTGGAACCTGCTTCATTGTTGGAGGCCGGCCGTTCGATCTTCCCTTTGAACGTGAACGTGAACCAGATCAATGGGAGCAGCAGGCAAACGAGGCTCGGCAGGATCAGCTTTGCCACGATGCTCG
>JAEYYE010000364.1 GCA_023430945.1 Bacteroidota bacterium | reverse complement strand
GATCTGTGGAACGGTGCGCAACCCTGGCGGATCGATCGCGGAATCGCGGATGTCGAACGCGATCGTGAGCGCCATGACGAAAAGGAAGCGCTGGATGAAGAGCAGCACTACGATCGGATCGGATAGATCCATGTCTGCCGCGAACGAAGGCATGATCACCGTGACGACCGACCAGACGAGCCCCACGATCGGAACTTTCAATGCAGGGATCGCGCGAAGACCGAGATAGTGCCGCGGATAGCCGAACGGAAGCACGTACAACAAACAGATCGGCACGATCCACCAAAGGATCCCGATCAACTTTCCGATCAAGGGAAGAATGATGATGATCGAAAGCGAACCGGTTATCACCACCATGATCCATTGCCAGATGCGATTGCGATCGACCCAATGGAAGAGCGGAACAGAATCTGCGAGCGCGCCTTTGGCGCGCATAAGCCGCATGAAGCCATAGGCGCAAACGGTTCCGAGAAAAGTAAAAAGGACCAGTCTTAATTCGGTACAATGATGATCAAGGTAAATGAACGTCCACCAGACCTGCGCGGCTGCGCAAAGCGCCATCCACACGTGGCTGTATACGAGCCAGCGGATGACCGGCGATCGGATCGGGGTTGGTTGCACTAGTAGTGCAAAGCTCGCACGGTAGCATGAGCCACGTCACAACGACTTGATCATATCCCGCAAGCTTTTCAGATCCACCGCATCAAATTCAGATTTATCATAAATGCTCAACAGGTAGATCTCCCTCTCCTCTGTAACGAAGTACGTGATCACTCGTGCACCACCGCTTTTCCCCTTCCCTTTGCTTTTGATCGCAAGACGAACTTTGTAGATGCTCTGGCCTAGATGACTTCCCTGATCAGGTCTGGCAATAAGGTCATTCTCGAGGCCCAGTAGATCATTCTTCAATGAAGCATATCGCTTCAAAAGTGGCTTCACTTCGCGAATGAACCGAGGTGTGGGAATGACCCTAATTCCCATTGAGTACGCTGGAGAGCGAGCGCTTCTTCAATTTCCCTTTGCGCATTCTTTCCACTTCGGAAAGTGCCTCAACAATGTCCGAGCGTAACTTCAAAAGCTGCTCGTATCGGCGCATTTTCAGCACATGTTTTTCCCAATCCTTGATCGGGATCTGCACAGCCTGAACATTTCCGTCGGCATCGTTCACATATTGCACCGTCAGCTTCATCTCAACAAAGATACAAGGCCAAGGATCCCGATGCCTTCAACGGGATGTGCGTTAGGGACATGAGCGGAAAGCCCGCAAGCGAGGGGCCTCACCCCCAGCCCCTCTCGGAAGGAGAGGTCGCGAAGCGGACTTTTTGCATGCCCCGAGTGCGGACTTGCAGCGGTTGGCCCGACCCGTAGGGTAACGCCCAAAATGAATTCAGAATGAAGAATCCAGAATGTAAAATTCAGAATGAAGAACTGGAGGCGTTCTAATCGGTGATCGGCGGTTGGTTGGGGTTGATGATGAACTGGCGAACGGCCAATCCCACAGCAACACCGCCGAACGTTGCGATCAACGTTCTTACAACGCGTTTCGATCGGCCCACCTTGGCGTAACCGAACGCATAGAATTCATCGCCTTCCATGAGCGGATCGCTGATCGAGCCTTTGGTGACATGCACGCGTGGAAGCGCCATTGCGCCTGAATAGATCGGCGGAATGAAAAGTGAATTCACTTCGAGGTTGAAGCCGATCGTTGCTCCGGCGCCGAGCACAAAACCACCGATCACCGGCCACGTTGGCTTATAGCCTTTGCGCGCATCCTGCTCGCCTTTGATGAACCAGCGCATCTGGTCGATCGTCATGTCGTTGCCGAAGACGGTGTCGTGGAAATACCAGATCCGCTCGCGGCCGAGGCTGTCCTTCACTGAGAACACATTCTCGGTGGGCTCAGCACGTTCCACGATCTTGCCGTTCCGTTTCTCTTCGAGATAACGGATCTCCAGCGTGCTCTGGCCAAGCACCTTCCCTTCGATCTTGTGGCCGCTCATGAGCAGCAGGGTGTCCTGCGCGTGCGATCGGGATGCGGCCGCCGAGAGAAGAATGAGGAAGAGAAAGGACCGCATGAGGGGCGGCCAAAGATAGGCGGATCGGGCTTGGCGGACCATGATCTTCGCACCCGATCGGACCGCGCTTCCTTGGTATATTTGCACGCCCTCTTTCGGCTCTGCTCAAGATGACAGAAAGAGGTGAACATCACCATGGAATTCGTGACCTACCAGGAACGTCACATCGGCCCCAACGCCGATGAGACGAAAGAGATGCTTGCCGCCATCGGCGTCGGTTCGATGGATGAATTGATCCAGCGCACGATCCCCAAGGGGATCCGTCTGGCGAAGGGCCTCGATGTAGGCGAGCCGCTCACCGAGCAGCAGCACCTGGACAATATGAAGCGGATCGGCGCGAAGAACGAACTCTTCCGCAGCTACATCGGGCTTGGTTTCAGTGGTACGCTGGTGCCACCGCCGATCCTCCGCAACGTGTTCGAGAATCCCGGATGGTACACGGCCTACACGCCATACCAGGCGGAGATCAGCCAGGGCCGGCTGGAAGCGCTGCTGAATTTCCAGACGATGGTGAGCGATCTTACCGGACTGCCGATCGCGAACGCGAGTTTGCTGGATGAAGCGACCGCTGCTTCCGAGGCGATGCTGATGCTGTATCACACGCGGCCGAAAGAGAAGACGGATGCGCACAAGTATTTCGTGGATCAAAAGCTTTATCCACAGAACATCGATGTGTTGCGATCACGCGCAATTCCGGTGGGGATCGAACTGGTGATCGGAAATGTGAACGAGTTCCAGCCCGATGGATCGTATTTCGGCATGATCCTTCAGTATCCTGACATCGAAGGTGCGGTGAACGATCACGGCGAGGTCGTGAAGAAGGCAAAGGCCGAAGGTTTGAAGGTGGCCGTGTGCACCGATCTGCTCGCACTCGTGTTGTTGTCGCCTCCGGGTGAATGGGGTGCCGATGTATGCGTGGGCAACAGCCAGCGATTCGGTGTGCCGATGGGTTATGGCGGTCCGCACGCGGGTTTCTTCTCCACTACCGATGAGTACAAGCGCCAGCTTCCGGGAAGGATCATCGGCGTAAGTCAGGATCGTCGCGGCCGCCGCGGATTGCGCATGGCGTTGCAGACACGCGAACAGCACATCCGCCGCGACAAGGCCACGAGCAACATCTGCACCGCACAGGCTCTGCTCGCGGTGATGGCCGGCATGTACGCGGTGTACCATGGACCCAGCGGATTGAAACGGATCGCGGGCAACGTGCATGCACGCACGAGACAACTTGCGGAAGGCGCGAAATCGATCGGTTACAAGCTGGTGAACGGATCGTTCTTCGACACGCTCACTTTCGAACTTCCTTCCGGCGCCACGATCGAAAAACTGCGTGCTTCCGCGGAAGCGAAACGGATCAACCTGCGTTACGCGAAGGATCGCGTGAGCATTTCGCTGGATGAGACCGTGCGCCGCAGCGATGTGGCCGATGTGCTGGATGCGATGGCCGATGCTTGCGGCAGGAAATGTGAAGGTGTTCCCGATGAAGGCGGATCGATCGCGGTTCCTTCTTCCATGCTGCGCAAGAGCGCGATCCTTGAGCATCCGATCTTCAACATACATCATAGTGAACTCGAACTTCAGCGTTACATCAAGAAACTCGAGAACAAGGATTACAGTTTGACGCACGGCATGATCCCGCTCGGTTCATGCACCATGAAGCTGAACGCGGCCAGCACGTTGATGCCGCTGACGTGGCCGGAATGGGCGCACATGCATCCCTTCGCGCCGATCGAACAGGCGAAAGGCTACAAGCAGGTGATCGATGAATTGAGCGATGCGCTGGCGAAGATCACCGGTTTCACTGCGGTAAGCCTGCAGCCGAACAGCGGTGCGCAGGGCGAATACGCCGGACTTCTGGTGATCCGTGCGTACCACGAAGCGCGCGGCGACAAAGGCCGCAACATCGCGTTGATCCCGAGCAGCGCGCACGGCACTAATCCAGCGAGCGCGGTGATGGCCGGAATGAAGGTCGTTGTGGTGAAAGCCGATGCTGAAGGCCACATCGATATCGAGGATCTGAAAGCGAAGGCCGCGCAATACAAGGACACGCTGAGCTGCGTGATGGTGACCTACCCGAGCACGCACGGCGTTTATGAAGAAGGTATCAAAACGATCACGAGTGTTGTACACGAGAACGGCGGCCTGGTATACATGGATGGCGCGAACATGAACGCGCAGGTGGGCCTCACAAGTCCCGGCGAGATCGGTGCCGACGTGTGCCACCTGAACCTGCACAAGACCTTCGCGATCCCGCACGGCGGTGGTGGTCCCGGCATGGGCCCGATCTGCGTGAACGACAAATTGAAGCCTTTCCTCCCCGGTCACCCGATCGTAAAGACCGGCGGCGATAAAGCGATCCATGCGGTGAGCGCCGCTCCTTGGGGCAGTGCCCTGATCCTGCTGATCAGCTACGGCTACATCCGCATGCTGGGCAGCGGCGGAGTGACCGATGCCACGAGATACGCGATCCTGAACGCCAACTACATCAAGGCGAAGCTGGCTGAACATTATCCGATCCTGTACACCGGCCACGATGGCATGGTGGCGCACGAGATGATCCTCGATTGCCGCAATTTCAAGAAGACCGCAGGTGTTGAAGTGGAGGACATCGCGAAGCGCCTGATCGATTACGGCTTCCACGCGCCCACCGTAAGCTTCCCGGTTGCCGGAACGCTGATGGTGGAACCCACCGAGAGCGAAGCGAAGGCCGAGCTCGATCGCTTCATCGAAGCGATGATCGGCATCCGCGAAGAGATCCGTGCGATCGAAAAAGGCGAGGCCGACAAGGAGCATAACCTGCTGCAGATGGCGCCGCACACCATGGAAGAGGTCTGCGCGGACAAGTGGGAGCATCCCTACTCACGCGAGCAGGCCGCTTTCCCGGTAAGCGTGAACCGCGACTGGAAGTACTGGCCAGCCGTGAGCCGCGTGGACAATGCGTTCGGTGATCGGAACCTGGTGTGTACTTGCCCGCCGGTGGAGGAGTATGCTTGATCAGATGATCAGAAAATGAGATGATCAGATGATGTGAATGCCTTTGCCGCGATGTCATTCCGGGCAAAGACCCGGAATCGCGCGGAACACAACTCCTCATTACAGATCATCTGATGATTTTGGGCGCATGCCGCACCCCGCAAAAGCCGGGGCGCGGCACCGGGCTATCCGCTATACTCCGCACTCCCTCCGGTCGCTTGCGGGGTGCCGCTGCTATCCCTTGCGCGAATTGCCGGGTTGCGAAAGTGATCTGCAACTACTGGATGATCACCTTCTTCTGTCCTTGCTGATCTGCATGTTCTGTCCGGATCAAATAGATCCCCGGATGGAATGACGACAGATCCAATTGGAAAGGCGAAGATGCCGCTGGCCATTGGCGAACGATCCTGCCAGTGGCATCGATCAGCTGAAGATCGGCGGGGCCGTGGCTGAATTCGATCGTACAATGATCGTTGGCGGGATTAGGGAACACTTCGATGCCGATCGGTTGTGCTTCCAACGGCTCGATCCCCACGGAACCGAGGTAGCCAAAGCATTGATCTCCCCAGAGCGTCACGCCATTCTCGCGAACGCAAAGTGGAACATAGGCGAAACTGATTCCCAGTTGCATTGAGAACCACAGACCTTGTGAACCGCCGATGCTTTCGATGTAGAACTGATCATTATCGAGGTAATGGATATTCCGGACGGCGCCGTTCCCCAATTCAATAGTACCTACGCTGTCCACGATGAGGGTGGCACCTGCACCGGCATATTCCGAATGCAACGTATCACCGGCCTGCAGCGTGAAGTCATAGAGCAGCTGATCACTTTGGGAGTTCGGATCGAAGACATGCACTGTCCTTGCGATCGTATCCTCGCGCATCAATACCGCGATGGTCGTGATCGAACTATCGATCACATATGGCGGGCAATAGGGGATCGGAACAAGGCTGATGATGGGATGTGCACGTACGATCGTGTACTCTGTTGCTGCGACCACCGTATCACCCTGGAAGAAGTACTGATAACCACCGCTCGCATTGCAGATCTGCGAATTATCGGCGTGTTGCACATCCCAATAAGCATCCGGTCGGATCAATGGATGATAGGATTGAGCGCTGGCTGCGATGCATCCGAGGAAAGGAAGTAGGGCGAATGTTCTGATCATGGGCTGGACTTCTGAACTAAGGACCATCTGTGGGCCGGAACTGCTGCTTGATCAAATGAAGTTATTATCCGCGCGATGATCATTTCGAATGTAGGATCTTGCGTGAGGGATAGAAGCGGAAAGCCCACAGGCCGTGCTTTTGACGGCCGCGGACTTGAAGCGACTAGCCCGACGGCGAGTCTTCGAGCCGGCACGCCCAAATAATCCCGATCGCTTTCCTACTCCACCACTTTGATCAGCATGCCTTTTTCGACCGGATCGGAAAGCATCATTCCATTGAGGATCGCGAGTTCTTCCATGCGTGCTTGGGACGTTTGGAAACTTTTCAGCGCCTGCTCCAATGTTCCGTTTGATGCGACGGTCTTGATCTTGATCCGCTCGGGTTGGCGTGAGATCTTCTCCTGATCGGTAAGCCGGTCGAAGCTTTCGGAAACTTCTTTGAAACGCGGCTGGTACTTGTTGAAATCCGCACTGCTGCTGATGCCCATGATGCTGTAGATGCGGCCTTCGAATTGGATCAGGTAGGTGAGCGTGCGGATCGGTTGGGTTTGCTGGCCTTCCGGCGGCGGCTGATCGGCGACCATGGCGATCGCCGGTGAACCGTTCACTGTGGTGCTCTCTTTCTCGATCAATTGCAATCCGTATTTCTGCAACGTCGCTTGCGCAGCTCGATCGAGCGAACTGTCAGGCGCGAGCGTGAGCATCATCAAGGCCTTGCCATCCTTCGGCGCCATCTGCACGGCTTGCGGTGTATTCTGCTTGCTCCAATCCTGCGGCGCCTTGAATTGGAATTTCAATTCCGGATGATAGAAATAGCCGGCTTCAAAAAAGCCCTGCTTCGGATCTTCACCATACACGATCCCATCGATCATTTTCAAGTAGCTGTCGCGGCCGATCTCATATTCCGACCTACCCACCTTCTGTTTCCATTCAGTGGCGAGTTCGCCAACGGTCTCCAGTCTTTCCTCCGGTGAAGGATGGGTTGAAAGGAAATCGGGGATCGGTTGTGCCCCGGCCGCTTCGGAAGTGCGTTGGAGCGTGCGGAAGAAATCTGCCATCTCCTTTGCATCGTAACCGATGGTGGTGGAATATTCCACGCCGAGCCGATCGCTCTCGCGCTCATCATCACGGCCGAACTTGTAGAAGAGAAGTCCAACCCCTTGCGATGCCATATCGCCGAACTGCGCGAATTCCGGCGACACCACCATGCCCACCACCAGGCCGAGCTGCGCGAGCACGGCCTTGCTCTGTTGCGAAGCCGAATGCCGCGCGGTGATGTGCCCGATCTCGTGACCAAGCACGCCGGCGAATTCCGCTTCGTTGTTGAAATGCGCCATGATGCCGCGCGTGAAGTAGACGAATCCACCAGGCACTGCGAAGGCGTTCACCACTGGCGAATCCACGATCTTGAAGGAATACGGCAGATCCTTGCGATGCGAAACAGCGGCCATCTGCTGACCTTTTTCGTTGATGAACTGCTGCAGTTCGGGATCATCGTAAAGGCCGAATTGCGCCACGATCTGCGGATCGGCCTCCTGCCCCATGGCGATCTCCTGTTCTTCGGAAAGCAGCATCACCTCGCGCTTGCCTGTTACAGGATTGCGCGAGCAGGAAAGGGTGGTGAGAAGAATGATGGACAATGTTGCGATCGAAAATGAACGTACCATGTTTATTCGAGTGAAT
>JAEYYE010000285.1 GCA_023430945.1 Bacteroidota bacterium | reverse complement strand
TCGAAGGTCTCCTTGAACTTCTCGTAATCGTAATCGATCCGGAGGCGCTCATCGCTATTCAATCGTTCGTTGTAGGCTGAAAGCAGATCCTGCGCACTGAGCTCGATCGCCACGTACGCCTTGAAATTGCCGGTGGCATCCACCTTCATCAGCTTCTCGCAGATCGTTTTGGTGCCTGTGAGCTTCTGATCCACCACTTCACGCGCGAGGCTCTCGTAGCGTTCGCCGACCTCTTCCTTGTTGTTCATCTCGCGGCTGTTCACGTAATTGTCTATCACCGCCTTCACCTGCGTATTGATCGAACTGGCAAGGTCCTGGCGGGCATTGCTCAACGCTTTCTTCTTCGCCGTTTGCTGATCCATGCTCTCACCGAGCGCATTGGCGCGGAACACCTTGTCATCCGTGAAATATTCCGGACCGGAACAAAGCACTTTCACTTCGGTCTCGCCGGTCGGTGGCGTTACGGCTTCGGCGGTCTTCTTCTTGCTTTTGCAAGCGCTCATTCCCCCGGCAAGTGTAAGCGCGGTGAGCATGATGGTGATCGGTCTGCTGAGGGTCATGTTCAATCGATTTGGTGGTTGTTCGTTACTTGCTTTTCGAGCTATTTTCCAATTGTGTGCCAAGATCCTGAAGTGCCCGTCATTCCTAAAGGATGGACGACATCATGGATGGCACAAGATCCTTTCTTATCTCCTGGATCGCCTTCTTGTACGCTTCCATTCCGGCGCGCTGGTGATCGAGCTGCACACCTTTCACACCCTGCCTTCCACCTTCATGCACCACATCCTGCGTACGCCGATCGCGAAAACTGAAATTCACATCGAGGAAGGTGGTGAAGAAGCCATTGGACTCACCGCCCTTGCGCGTGGTGGCGTTCAGATCGAGCAGCATGTCGGCATCGCCCGGCCGGTCCACAAAACGGAAACCTTTCCCGGTGAGTTCTTCGCGTATCGCCATGGCCACACCGGCATCGTTCACCGCCGATCCAAGGTTCGTCTCGTTCGATCGCATGAAGATCCGCGGCATCCTCACATCGATCGGGGCCCGCTTCTCGGGGATGGTGAGGCTGGCGACCAAAGGGCGCACCAGCGCCTGATCCAGCTCCTTGCTGATCAATGCATCCTGATCGAGCTTCACTACGAGCTCCGCGGAGCCGCCTGACATTTCAACGCGTTGAACGGTGGTGCGGATATGGCCGTCGGCATCGGTATTCTTCAATTCGATCACTTTCCCTGAAATGCCGGGGTAGGAGATGGAGACCGGCAGCTGCACCAGGTCGGTCTTCGATCCATTGGCGGAATGTGATGCGGTGATCAGCATCTCGCGTTCATAGCCATCGGCATAACCCAGCTCGCAGCGTTCGGGCAGGATGGTGAAACCCACGCCGCTCGTAAGTTTCTGCAACTGATCATAGAGTTCATTGGCAAGGGCGACCTGCTTTCCATCGATCTCCACCAGATCGTTCTCACCCCAATACGCCTTCATGGCGAGCAGGCCGCGCAAGGCCTGATCGAACGCGGTGCGCAGATCGCCGGCCGTGAGGCTTGCGCGCGACCTCACATGCAGATCCGTGGCCGTGGCGATCGCTTTCTGTTTCCGTTCGGCTTTCAGCCGGGCATGTTCCGATCGCGAAAGCCGGTAATAGGCCCAGTATTCGTTCGCGTTCTCCCAGGAATCCACAAGCTCGAAGCCTTCGATCAGTTCGTTGGTGGTGGTCTTGATCGAACTCGTGAAGGTCTCGTTGAACTGACCTTTGCGCTCGAAGGAATGAAGCAGGCTGTTGCCTTCGATCGTTACGCTGATCTCGCTGGCGAGCTCGTTCAACGCGTTCTTCCTGGCGCTTTCGTAAGGTTCCGGAAGTTCCTTGCTGGCACGGCCGATCCCGATGTAATATGCGCTGCTCACCGGACGGGATCGGATCCATTCCGGCTTCTCCGCTTCGGTGTTCACGGCAGTTTCCGTGGAAGTAGCTGCCGGCTGGCCGCTCTTGCAAGCGATCGCCATCATGAAAAGGCCGGGTATGATGTACCTGATCACGGAAGTTTGCTGTTCAACTCCTGCTGGATCGCGGCTGCCATGGTACCTCCCGAGGTCTTGAGCAGCTCGTTGGTGAGCGCGGACATCGGTTTCAACGTGCGCGGTGCGGAGAACAAGGCGATCATCTCCTTCCGGCGGCCATCGTTCAGGTCCACCGCGCCGTTGCGGGCAGGGATCAGCTTGTCCTTGTCGCCTTCGTAATTCGCGTAGTACACGCGATCATCGATCTGCCGATCCACCACCTTGCTCACGAGCACTTCACCGGTCTCGAGCGAAACAAGGCGGTACGAGAAGGAAAGGTACACCTTGTTCTCACGCAGGTATTCCACGTACTTCACCGGCTTGTACTTCGTGATGAAGAATTTATCCCCTGTCTCGGGATTTACCTGCTGCACTTTGTATGATTCAAATGCTTCCTTGGTGCTTTGGCGAAGCGGTCCCACCTCTTCCCTGTGATCGATCAATGTGCCCATCAATACGGCCTGCGCGCCGATCAGGTTGCCCACGCGCACCGCGGTCTGCTCGTCCACCACGCCGCTCAATCCCAGGCGCTGTTCCTCCAAAATGCGATCGATGTTCTCCCGGTCCACGATGCGCAGGAAGGGATCGTTGATCTCGGTGAGCGCAGTGATCGCATAGGCCTGCACCTTGGCGGCCATCTCGGGTTTCGCCGTAGCTGTGAAGGGAAGAACGGCGATCGAATACTGGCCCTTATTGATGCACTCCTGTTTCAATGCTGAAGCATCCTTGTACCCGGCGTCCTTCTCGATCACCTTCATAAGGGAAGCGTGCGCCTTGCGGTAATGCCCGGCCTCCAGATCGGCCTTGCCGGCGCGGTACAACGGCTCCAGGTAGGCGATGGACTGCAACGTTCCCGCATCCTTGTAATTCGGTTCCAATTTCGAGATCCGGCTGAACACGGATTCAGCGTTCTGGAAATCCTGCTTCTCCATGTAGGCCTGGCCCTCGTTGTAAAGATCGACGAGATGATCGCCCTTGATCTTCTCGAAATCGGTGCGGTAATGATCGGGTATCTCCAGGATCACGCCCAGGTTCTGCACGCGTTCCTGATAGGCCTTCGCTGTGAGATAGGTGTTCACAGCATCGGCCTTGCTGCCCATGTTGGCGAATTTGAAGAATTCGCTGAGCTTGTCGTTGAGGACCTGCTGGCCGGTCTTCTTCAGGCCGATCTTGGCATCGACGTTCTTCTGGTTGCGCTGCACCGCTTGCAGGTACATTTCCGCGGCCTCCGCGTACAGGCCAGAGCCATCAAGCTTTCCGGCTTTCTTCGCGTACGACTTCGATCCGCTGCAACCGGCCATGAACAGGCCGATCACAAGCACCGGAATTATGTAGGCAATGCTGCGCATGACCTTCGGCGTTGATGTTCCTTAGCGTGAACCCACGTACTTGTTCAGTTCATCGATCGAACTCTCGAAGCTGAACGCATCGTTCACCTTGTAGTAGTTCCCGATGTCGTACGTGCGATCATAGGCGAACTTGGCGAAATCGAGCTTGGTATCCTCGAAGCTGAAGACCTCCATCACCTCCTTCACCTGAGCGGCCGTGAAGCAACGATCGCGGCCGATCTGCTTGGCCATGGTCGCCTTGGTCTCTTCGAAGCTTTTCTCTTCTATGCTCTTCTTCGCATCAGCGAATTCACCGCCGTTCATGGGCCATGCGCAACCGATCGGGCCGCTATAGCCGGGCATGCGATACACTTCGGGTTCCTTCACTGGCGTTGGCGCGGGAGCGGTCGTGGCGGTGCCGGTGGTGCTCGATCCGTTCACGACAGTTGTGGTGGTGTGCGTAGTCGTGGTGGTCGTTGTGGTGGTACCGGTGCCTGCAAGGCCATCGTTCACCTTGATGTTCATATCGATGCCCATGCCGTTCACGCCCATGCTGAAGTTGGCGTCGTTACTGGTGCCTTCGGTGGTCACCACTGTTGTGGTCTGTTCGACATTGCCTGTCGTAGTGCCTCCAGTGGTCATCACCGGTGTGGTGGCAGGAGCGTCGTCCACGAAATCCACCGGAGCCGCGGGTTCGGCTTTAGCAGCGGTGCCGAGTGCAGCCTCACCGGAAGGACGCAGTACGCGCTCACCTTTCTTGTTCGTGGTGATCATCACGGTATACTCCTTTCCGAGCTCGAAGAATCCCGGCTTCTTGATCTGGGGGATCGCAGCGTCCTCGAACTTCACCATCACGACAGGTGTTTCGGTGCGGATGCCCGTGGCCACCACGCGTGATGCAGGCTTTTCATTCTTCACATCCCCGTCGACGATCAACGTGAATTTGGCGCCATCATCGGTGAAGAATACCAGATCGGAAGTTTGTGCATGGGCGATCGCGGCGGTGAGGATGCAGGCGAACGTAAGCGTAAAAAGACGTACCATGGGATGGTTGTTTGGGTTGGCGAAGTTAGACGTTGGCGGCAGGTTGGCAAGCGCTGTGCCATTCCCTTTTGAAGCTCCGCAGATCCAATACTGGCGCGGCTTCCAAAGATCCGAAGATATTTCAACAGCCTCCATTAAGAACGAAGAGGTCATCTTTGCAAGCTTCGATCGAAGTCTTCAAAGGCATGCGAAAGATCCTCATCCTCGGCGCCGGCCGCTCGGCATCCTCCCTCATCCAACATCTGATCGCGAACGCGGGCCCACGGCAATGGCGCGTGATCGTCGCCGACCGCGAACAACATCAGGCACGTTCCTTGATCGGAAATAAGGACGACGTCGCCTCGGCGATCGCCCTCGACGCCACCGATACGACAGCGCGTGTCGCAGCGATCGAAAAGGCCGATCTCGTGGTGAGCATGCTGCCGGCCTTCATGCACATGGATGTGGTAAAGGATTGCGTGCGGCTAAGGAAACACGTGATCACACCGAGCTATGTGCCCGATGCGCTGTGGGCGATGCAGGACGAAGTGAAGAACGCCGGGCTGATCGTGCTGAACGAGATGGGCCTCGATCCCGGCATCGATCACATGAGCGCCATGCGGATCATCGATCGGATCAAAGCGGAGGGCGGTGAAGTGACCTCGTTCGAAAGTTATTGCGGTGGATTGGTGGCGCCCGAGAGCGACGATAACCCGTGGGGCTACAAGTTCAGCTGGAATCCGCGCAACGTGATCCTTGCCGGGCAGGGCGGCGCGGCGAAATACATCCGCGAAGGGATCACCAAATACATCCCGTACCACAAGTTGTTCCAGCAAACGGTTCGCATTTCGATCGATGGCTCGGGCGCTTATGACGGTTACGCGAACCGCGATTCATTGAAATACCGATCGGCCTATGGCATCGAAAGGATCCCGACGTTGATCCGCGGCACACTGCGAAAGGCCGGTTATTGCGAAGCGTGGGACGCATTCGTACAACTCGGCTGCACCGATGATTCCTACGTGCTGGAACTTGGCGCGAACAACACCTGGAAGGATTATCTCAACGCCTTCCTCCCCTACTCACCTTCGATCGGGATCAAGGAGAACCTTGCTAACTATCTGCGGATCGACCCGAACGGAGAAGTGATGAAAAAGCTCGAATGGCTCGGGCTTTTCAGCGACACGCCGATCGGTGTGGCCGGCCTCTCCCCCGCCGCCACCTTGCAACACCTGCTGGAACAGAAATGGAAATTGAAGCCGGACGACAAGGACATGGTGGTGATGTGGCACCGCTTCCGGTATTCGATCAGAAAAAAAGAGCATGAACTGCATGCATCGCTCACCGTGATCGGGCAGGACCAGATCCACACGGCGATGGCGAAAACAGTGGGACTTCCGATCGCGATCGCGTGCGAACTATTGCTCGATGGAAAGATCAGCGAGCGTGGCGTGTTGCTTCCGATCAAACCGGAGATCTACGATTCTGTGCTGGATGAATTGGAGAAGCTGGGAGTGGTTTTCGAGGAGAAAGAAATGCATTGAACCGCGACGACGCAACGACGCAACGGTTACGCGACGTGTGCTGATCTTTCTTTGGATCGACGCACCGAGCTTCGCGTCCTTAAGGTTATCCTCCTCAGAACTTCAACAGAAAATCCTTCAGCAGATAACGGTACTGCAACGTGAACTCCCCGGGATCATTCTCCACGACAAGCACCTCCGGCCGCACTTCCTTCCGATCACGGCTGAGTTCGAACAACAACCTTTTCGCCGGGCGATCTTCCAGGTACTTCAATTCGCAACGGCGTGAAGGATGGATCGAATTCCGGGCCAGAAGAGCGATCAACTCCTTTTCCCGGTTGATCGGAATGATGCACGCGAATTTTCCGTGATCGGAAAGGTGATCGGAAACAGTTCTACTTAGATCCGCGAAACCCAATTCGCCGCTGTGCTTCGCCACTCCAACGCGTTCATCCGGTGATCGCATTTCACCGGCATAGAAAGGCGGATTGCAGATGATCAGATCGTACTTCTGATCGCTCTTCATCTTCCGCACATCCATGCGGTGCACGCGGATCCGATCGGCCCAACGGCTTGCTGCGACGTTCTCCGCCGCCTGTTCCGCCGAAGCATCATCGATCTCGATCGCATCGATCCGTGCTTCTTCGTTGCGCTGCGCGATCATCAACGCCAGCAATCCAGTGCCGGTGCCGATATCGAGCACGCGCTTCGCTCCTTCCACATTCGTCCACGCGCCAAGCACGACGCCATCGGTTCCCACCTTAAGGGCGGACCGTTCCTGGCGGATAGTGAAGCGTTTGAATTGGAACATATGGGGTTGTCCTAGGTCTTAAGACAGTTGACAGTTGCTTGAGCGGCATAGGACAACCGTCCTAGGACATAAAACAGAATGAACCATCAAATATCCAACTTCCCCCTTGATGCCTTCTTCTCCGAAACTTTCTTCTTCTCCTCCAACCGCTTCTGTTTCGCTTCGGCGGAAGGTTTCGTGCGTTTGCGCTTCTTCGGCTCCTTGAGCGCTTCGGCCAGGATCTCCATGAATTTCTTCTCCACCAGCTCGCGGTTGCCAGCCTGGCTGCGCTCCTCCTGCGCGGTAACGATCAGCCAGCCTTCGGTGGTGAGTTTTGCGGCCAGTTTTCCGATCACGAGCTTCTTCTGCTTATCCGTGAGCACCGCGGAATTCTCCGGATGGAAACGCAGCTCCACCTTCGTCTCCACCTTGTTCACGTTCTGCCCGCCGGGGCCGCCGCTGCGGGAGGTCTGGATGTGAAGCTCGGGGCGAAGCTCTTCGATGGATGGGATCGGATCCACGGGCGTAAAGATCGGCCCTTCGGGAATGCTCAATATCCGATCTTCAATGATCAAGTTCTTTGGGCGGGATCTTGTCAGGGCGTGTCTCCGGTTCCAAGTCCGCACTCGCAAAAGCCTCGCTTGCGGGCTTTCCACCTGCGCCACTTACGCAGATCCGCAGTGAACCGAGTATGATCCTCGTTCTTATTCGCACTTCCGCATGGACACATCGGGTCGGCACTGTTGTTCTTGTTCGAACGTAATGCTTTGGCCATGCGCCAGCGTGTGAGGGACATACGCGGAAAGCCCGGACCGCAGGGAGGACTTGCAGCATTGGCCCGACCCGCCTTCGCTGAAGCTACGGCGGGCACGGCCCGCAG
>JAEYYE010000219.1 GCA_023430945.1 Bacteroidota bacterium | reverse complement strand
GGTGATGCTTGCGGCTATACCGCTTACCGCATTGCATGATCCCGCGCCTGTAACGTAGGAGTAATTCCAGATGTAGACCGGTCCTCCTGCGCCAGCACCTTCAACCTGCAGGTAAACGCGTTGCGTATCGCATGTGTTGTTCGTCCAGGTCACTTGTCCATTTGCGTCTGCGATCGGTCCGGTGGTGAAGTAGCTCGCACCACACGCAAGGTTGATCTCGCCAGGACAGGTTTCGCCATAGCCCAATACCATGTTGGCACCGCCAAGATTTTGCACGGTGAAACTCAACGTCGCTCCGACAGCTACATCGTGGTAAAGGAGTACATCCGGCCCCGGCATGGATGCGTTGCATGGGCTTGAACTGAACGTGTTCTGCGCGTTGGCCGTTGTTGCGGATGGCGTTGTTGGAGTATCGCTCGGATTCGATCCCGCGAAGTCGATCGCCGATGCACAAAAATCACCTGGTACGATATGGAAGGCGACGGGCCCGGCATTGGAACTGATCCCTGCAACACCACAATCCTGGCGTACGTAGGCCTGATAACTACCATCGGCCAGACCGGTGATCGAAGCCGGACTATTCGTGAATGGACCTGCTATGGTACCGGTGCCCAGCGTGAATCCCGTGGGGCCATATTCCACCAGGAAATTCCCGGTGCAAGATGCGCATGACCACGAAACGTCCACTGTTCCGGGGCCGGTCACCAGCGCAGCAGGGCCCGTTGGTGCGGTGCATGTGGCGGCCGGTATGATCCGGAAATTATCAACGCCGATGTCATTTCCCGCAGCTGTTGGAGCGGCTGTTCCGCGAAGGCGGATCACCGTGGTGGCCGAGGTGGATCCGATCGTGAATTGTTGTGTTGCCCACTGATTGATCGCGGTGGTAAGGAGCGTCGATCCGACCTGGGTGAAGTTCGCACCACCATCAGTTGATACAAGTACTGCGAGATTTCCGCTTCCAGCCGAATTGATGTATTCGAAGCGCAGGAATTCGGATCCCGTTGCAGAGGACATGTCCACATAAAAATCCAAGGTGCCGATCACCGACGAACCCTGACGGCTATGGAAGCGTGCGGAAGGATAGGAGATCGCAACGGAATTTGGATTTGCCGCTATGGCTGTTGCAGTGAATCCGCCGCTGATATTGTTCCAACCCGAAGCCAGTACCGTGGTATTGCTCTGTCTCCATGTGCCAGCGCCGAACGCTGGTGTGTTCACCCAATGATTGCTGGCAGATGACGGAACATCGGCCGTGCTGCAACGGTTGCCCCAAGTGGAGAAGTTCTCAGTGAACTGTGTGCCTGTATAGGCATAATAGGTCGCTGGCGGTGATGAAATGGTGATCTGGACCGGGTTGCTTGTTACCGTACTTGGACCAGTGCTACATGTCACGGCATTACGGAACCATGTCGTAGTGTTGATCGTACCGGTCACATAGGTCGCACTTGTGGCTCCACCGATCGGTGTCCAGGTGTTACCATCGGCACTGCTTTCCCATTGGTAGCTCACACCAGAGCCAGGCGTGTTGTTCTGCAGGCTGAGCGAGGTTGAAATCCCTGGGCATCCGCTGGTGATCGAAGCGATGGTGTTGCCCGGAGCGGGAGGCGGAACGCAAGGTAGTGGTGGGGTGAAGGCGAAGACCGTTCCCGCACCTGGGTATGCTTGTAAACGTGTTACGTCCGTGGTGCTTCCCACAAAACCAGGACGCACATTGATGAAGTTGGTGCCTACAGCTCCGGAGATCCCAGTCCACCAAAAACTGCTGCTGCCGATGGGAGAACCGGTGCCGTAGCGATACTCGATCACGTTGGTCGTTTCATGGAGCCAAACCTGGAACAGCACGTTCGCACTGAGTGCATTGTAATCAACTCCGGTATTCCACTGGATCACGCGGATCTGGTTCGGTGCAACACCTGTCAGAACGGTCGAAACGTTCCCTGTGCTGGTGGATCCGTCCGCGACGAATGGCGCGATCTTCGGGTTGTTGTTCGCATCATTGATATTGTCGATATTGAAGGCAGTGATCACGCTTCCGCCGAGCCTCATCCCGCCGTTCGAGTTCACCGAGAACTGAGTATAGCCGGTGCCTTCGAAGTTGAAGGTGAACCCGATGTTCGTCACCGCTGAAGCCGCATCATCCTGGTTGGATCCGATCAGTGTAACCGCACCTGCCATGGGATCGAGCGATCCACCGTTGGTGGCAGAGAAAGTGTACAGGTCCACGGTCTGTGCGGTGGCGGCATTGCTCAATAGCAGCGCGGTCGCCAGAGCGATCGGGATACGCCGTTTGGACGAATGGCCCGTACTTCTACGTAATATTTCGGACATGATCTTCGGTTTGGGTTAGAGTGGATGTGCGATCGAAATGTTGAACTGCTTCGCTCATACCAATAGAGTGAAGCGCGGTGATGAAACTACCGGGTTGTTATCGCTGCATCCCGTTCGGATGGGGCCAACTGTTGCGCGTGGAGCGAATAGATGGATCGATCGGATCAGCGACCGCCCAATAAGGTGAGCGGCCCCGTGTAGAAACGTCCGTCTTCCGGCGTGTACACTTCGTAGAAATATGTACCGTCCGGAAGGTCGCTTCCCCGCCAGTTGTTGCGGTAATTATCGGTTTCCAAAAGCACGTTGCCCCACCTGTTGTAGATGCGAAGTGTGTGTTTGATGCCCATGATCCCGTTGATCACGAAAGCATCGTTGTGGCCATCGTTGTTCGGCGTGAACACGTTCGGTATATCCAACTCACATCCCGAGTCCACGTAAACGGAAACATCCGCCGATCGCGGACATTCATCGGTCACGGTCAATGAATAAGTTCCGTTGGTGAGACCTGGTACTGTAATAGCAGGAAGCGTATCGCCAGTGCCCCATGCGAACGAGTATTCTCCAAGTCCGCCGATCACACTCGGTGTCAGATCCACCGATCCTGTTTCGCAGCCCAACTCTGGGACTTCCAAGGTGATCTCGATCGGTGTGTGATCCAAGAGGGTGATCGATACGTTTACAGGTGATGATCCCTGGCAATTGTTCAGCGATGTTGCAGAGATCGTGAGGCTTTCAGCGCCTTCCAATGTTCCATCATCGAGGGCTCCGATCGAAAATTCCATGATTGAAACCCCAGCGGGAAAAAGGATCGATGCGGGCAGATCGGAAAGATCAGCGGATCCCGCAGTACCGGTGACGTTCAGGCTCACTTCAAGATCATTCGTGGCATTGTCACGGACCAATGTCACGATCGCATTTCCACAGCCTTCAGTGAGCGTTCCGTCGTTCTGCGGCGTAACGATGGACATGGTGATGCCACCGGTGGAAGAGAAACTTCCGCCTTCCAGGAAAACTGCGGAATCAACACTGGAATCACCCGCATCCGCGATCGCGATCTTCAGGTGATAGGTCTGGCCGCATTGAACGCTTGATCCAGCGATCATCGGAACGGTGAACGCGTCGAGCTGTAGTGTGGATCCGCCTGTATTGTCCACGTAATAGATCGAGTTGTTCTGCCAGTTCGGATCGGATGCTGCGCAAACGTACGCGCCGCCGCCAAGCACGCCGGGAGATCCTGCGTTCACGGTATTGATCGCGATCGGAACCGTGGTGTTCGGCACCAATGCAAGGTTCACCGCACCATTCGTGAAAGGCCCGGTGATCCCAGGGCCGCTGAGGAAGAACGCGAACACATCGTTCCACTGGCTGCAGACGAATTCCGGATATTCCTCGGATGCGAACACGAAGCGAAAGCTCACCGAATCTCCCAAAGGCACGAAGTCGAATTCAAGGATCGCCTGATCGCGAAGGATCGTGGTACTGCTGATCATCAATAGATCCGCATCTGCCGTGTTGTTCGATACCGTTGGCGAAAGCGTTGAGCTGAGATCATTGTTCGGACCTGTCACAAAAGGAACCCGGCCGGTGCCGAGAAGTATTCCTGAATTCAATCCCAGGTTGGATGATGATCCATTGAAGGAACCGATCTGATCGTTGATGCCGGCCGCTGGGGTCCCGTTGAAGGTGACATTGCTCACCGCAACACCCTGGCCAACGAGGATCTGTTCCACCAATTCCACCGGGGTGTTCGTGTTGTCCACGGTCAATTGGCCTGTGGCATGAATGGACGATCCGATGAGCGTTGCAGTAAGAGTGAAAATGCAGGTCGATCGCGAGTTTCCCATGATATCCGGCCAAGTTCGCACCCATTCATGCAGTGCGATCCGCCGGACGATGCTGATCGTTAAGGTTGATGCGAATAGCGTGATCGCTTGTTCGATCGGAAGAAGGTATAGCGCTATTTCAGTACGGTGACATGTCCGCGGAATTCGCGCATCATGTTGTCCACGTCCGATCGCACGCGCATCAGCCAGACATACACATCCGTCTTCGGTTCGTGGCCATCCACAGAGCCATCCCAACCCGTAGTGAGATCGTTGCTCGAGAAGATCTCCTGTCCCCATCGATCGAAAACGGTGAGCGAATAATCGCGATCGGAAGCATCGCGGATGATCGGCAGGAAATCGTCATTGATGCCATCTCCATCCGGCGTGAACGTGTTCGGGACGTACACTGAAAAGACACCGTCGATCACGACAACGGCGGTCATTGTATCCAGGCAGCCATGATGATTGGTGACGATCAACGTGACCGGATAAGATCCCGATTCCATCGGTGGAAAGATCACAGTAGTATCAGGCGTGTTGGCTGAAGAGGGAGATCCGTCCTCGAATTCCCATCCCCAGGCAACAACATCAGTGCTCGATCCATCAGTGAATTCGATCTCAGTCGAGAACAGATCGGTGGGTTGTGGGCCCATCGTAAAGTCCGCGATCGGCGCGGGCAATGCGGTGATCAGGTCAACGATCGTGGTATCGTTCGCGCAGCCCGCTGGCGATGTCACTTCCAGCGAAACCGAATAAGTTCCAGCTTCGAGAAAGACGTGTGTTGGATCGCAGCTGTTCGATGTTGAACCATCACCGAATTCCCAATGACAGGAACCGGTCATCGCGGGATCGGTTTCGTTGCTGAATTCCACCGTGAGCGGTGCACAGCCGCTATCAGGCAATGCGCTGAAAAGGACGATCGGCGGACCGTGCGCCACTACCGTGTCGACATACGTGAGCGTGGCGCTGCAACCGATCGAATTCGTGACCGTAAGCGAAATGGTATACTCGCCGACCAACGGATAATCGCCAGTAGCGTTCGTTGACGTGATCACCGATCCATTGCCGAGATCCCAAACGTTCGTGTGCGAACTTGCATCCGTTGTCTGGTTGATGAAATTCACCGTAAGAGGGATGCATCCTTCAGCAGGTTGAATGCTGAAAGCGGGTTCCGGAACAGGAAGGATCTCGATCAGATCCACGATCAACGTGTCATCTTCACAACCTTCCGGAGTGCTTACTGTGAGTAGAACATCATACGTGCCGGAAGATGTGTAAGTGTGCAGTGGATCGCTGTTGGTGAGCACTGTTCCATCACCCAGATCCCAACTGTATGTAAGACCTGTGGATGGCGAGGAATTGTTGGTGAATTGCACGTCCAGTCCAGGGCAACCGATCAATGTATCGGCAATGAAAGAAGCCGTGGGGACGGCCGAGACCTGGATCAGATCCTCGAACAACGAATCCTTTACGCAGCCTTCTGGAGATGTGATGGAAAGAGTGACATCATACCAACCTGGATCGGAGTAAGTATGAGTGGCATTCGTTGCGTTGATGATCGTTCCATCGCCCAGATCCCAACTGCTCGATCCGATCGGAGTGCTGGTCGTATTCGTGAATTCAACTTCCAGTGGTGCGCATCCGGAAAGCGGTGTGGCTGTAAGGTCCGGCTCGGGCCATTCCACTTCGATCGTGTCGGCGGCGACCACGCAATCCGATGCATTCCATGCGCTGATCTGGTAAATGCCTTCCATCAAGCCGAGATCGGATGCATGCAACTCCTGACCAGTCTCTCCGAGGATCGCAACGCCGTTGAAATACCATTGGTACTGCGCGGCCGAGGCATCATACGGCGTTGCGGTCAATACAAGATCATTCGTGCATACATCACCTTCGGTCTCGATGGTGAGAACGATCGGTTCCAGTATGAAGTCATCGAAGAAGAAGTAAGGCCAACTCTGATTGCTCATTGTGTAATCCGCAGGCGTGGGGCACGTGGGCCCGAAAGCGATCGCTTGCACATCGAACGGAGCTGCGAAACTGAAGGAAACTTCTTCCCAATTCTCAGTGGGCACATACGTCACCTGACCAAGTTGAGTCCATCCCAGATCGGTCATGCAGATATTGGCCGGTATGCCGAGATCGTACGGCATCGGTGGGCATGTGGAAAGCCCATAGATCGCGAGGTCCACGGGACCATAATTGATCGGATAAGTGAGATCTGCGAAAGTGCCCAGGAATCTGCGGATCGATGCGACATTGAAACCGAATTCATAGGTCTGCCCGGTCTGCATTTGCGCGGGCAGGCATTGTGCGATGAATTCATAATAACTGGTACCGGGTGATGAAGCGATGCCCATGCCCACAGCGCCCGATCCGCCGGTGGGAAGTGGATCAGGGACCGATCCAGGGAAGTAATTGCACGTGTTAAAATAATCCGCGGTTGCGGTTTCGAGATAATCGACCCAACCGGTTGCGCAGTTGAGATAATCGTAAGGGCTCTGGCTCACACCTTCCGGACAACAATTGAAATCCTCGAAGGAGCCGTTCGTGATCAATGTCGGCAACTGAAGCACCGCATCGCACGGGCAGCCGTTCAGATCGTTGAGGTCGATCAGACCGTTGCCATCATCATCGATCGCGTTGTCACAGATCTCCTGCGCGAAACCTGTTAGGGAGAATGTGATCAACAGACAGGACAAAAAGACCGATCGCATCCCTGCCGCGAAGGCATGGATACGATCGGTCGGTATTGTCGCTGATCTGCTCAATTGGATCTAGTGTGCCACTGCGATCCGCACGTTCGTTCTTTCGCCGGAAACGAAAGCAAGTTCCACAGTGTAAAAACCGGAAGCCAAAGCGGCAACATCAAGTGCGATCACATTCCCCTGTAAGGACGTATGCGGGATCATGATCCGGCGCCCTTGGACATCGATCGCGGCGATCGCCGAAACGATCTCGTTGCTTCCCGTGAGGAAGATCTCACGATCCGCAGGGATCGGATATGCGTTCATCTGGATCTCAGAGATCTCATTCATGCCAACTGAAATATCCACTGTTGTGCATGACTCTGAAGTGCCGCAATCACCGGTCATGGTAAGACAAATGGTCATGCTTCCATTTCCTTCGAAAGTGTGCGTGACCGATGTTTCAGTGCTCGTAGTTCCATCACCAAGGTCCCAGGCATAGGTTCCATCGCCGATCGATGTATTGGTGAAGATCCACGTGTAGGGATCGGAAGTGCTCTGTTCTGCGGTGAAAGAAGCGGTCATTGCGCAGCACGGATCAACGGAGATCAGATCCACGGGAGTAGTGCCGAATTGCAGATCGTTCTCGGTAGCGCCTTCAGCGAACACACTGGTGAATGGAAGTACATCGGCATTGAAAGCCTGCCATTCCACGTCCCATTCTTCACCAACACATCCGGCAGTGCCCGCAGCATCGATCTCCATGGTGAAGAATGCGTGACCTTGAGGATGGCTGTTCGTGGATCCCAACAGATACCAGCCGCCGCCGTTCTTCGGCACCATGCTCATGACGTTGTCGTTGGCAGCGCGGCCGTAGATCCTGGTGTGAATGGCATTGCCATCCGCATCGAGTTCGCCCCATGCGATGTCATAATCTCCAGGTGCTCCTGCGATGAATTGCGGCCGGGCGATCCAGGCGATCTTCCCGGAGCTGACCTGTAGATCGGCGACTTCGATCGAATTCGGAAGAACCCGTGTCCAAACATGGGCGCCGGAGGAATTAAGCTTTGTGATGAAGCCTGAGACGTGAGGTGAAGGGACGCCCATTCCCAGTGTGCGTCCGCCGATATACAAGTTGCCCGATCCATCTTCCGCGATGGTATACCCTTCATCGGCCGGGCCGTTCCCGATGCTGCGAGCCCAAAGCTCATCGCCGTTCGCATCGGTGCGCACCACGTAGGCGCGTGTCTGCGCGGCGAGTCCATCGCCGTAGCCAACGAGGGCAAAACCACCATCGGAAAGCTCGATCGCTTCGTATCCCCAATCCCATTCATTGCTGCCATAGCTGCGCGACCAGAGCATTTCGCCGCTCGCATCGAAGGCCGAGATGAGCATATCGTAACTGGTGGTGCCGGGCTGGCTGCGGCCTGCCACGACGAAGCCATTGGCCGTGGGCGTCACGGAATGGAACGCGTTCGATCCACCCGCCACATCGAAGCGTTTCGTGGCGATCAATTCACCATCCATGCCCAGCTGCAAAAGCAAACCATCGCGTGCCTGCGTTCCTGCACCCATGGTAAAGCCTACCACGAAGATCCCGGCTCCCGTTCGCACCAGTGCCGGTCCGTACAATCCTTCATCGGTGAAGAAGGGATACGTATTCGCCCAGGCCACCGCGCCATCGGCGGTCGTGCGCATCACCGTGATGTCGCCTTCGTGGCTGGCGACATGGATCAAGCCGCCATCCTGATCGATGATCCCACCCTGGCTGCCAAGGGCGCCGGCAAATGGATAGTAGCGCTCGATAGGGTCCTGCGCCGTGGCGAGTACCGCAATGGAAAAAGAGAACGTGAGTAGATACGATCGCATTCGCGTGAAGTGTTTCGGCAAAGTTCAGGATCGTCTCGATCGGCGCCAGATCTTTGGCATCATACTCAACACTTGGCCCCATCCGGATCGAAGATGGTGCGCACCATTGGACCGCTCTTCTTGTGATCCCACGGCTTCCGCCGGATCAACGCTTCGAGAGGGCTTCGGAGACCTGGTCGCGATAGCTTCGGCCGCTTAGCAGGTGCTGGCCATTGCTCATGGTGAACACGAACTCGTTGTTGCCGCTGTAACGCGCACCTCTCACATGGGCGAAATTCACCATATAGCTCCGGTGGATCCGCAGGAATTGTTTTGGATCCACATCGGTCTCCAGCATGTTCAAGGTCATGCGCAGGAGATAATGCCGATCCTTGGTCTGCAGGATCAGGTAATTGCTTTCCGCCCGCACGAAGAGCACATCCTTCAACTTCACGTTGTAGGACCGGCCCTTTTCCTTGATGACCATTTCCTCCACGTGGTCCTTCTGCGTGCGCACATGTTGTTGCACCATGTCGATCAAGCGGCCGGCGAGCTGCTTGCTGTCACGCATCTCCACGAACTCCTTCGCCTTCGCCAATGCGCTGAGGAAACGCTCCTCGTCATAGGGTTTCAGCAGGTAATCCACGGCGTTCACATCGAAGGCCTTCAATGCATACCTGTCGTGGGCCGTAATGAAGATGATGAACGGCTTCGGGGTCGATCGCAGGTTCTTCAACACATCGAATCCGTTGGCCTGTGGCATTTCAATGTCCAGTAGAACGATGTCAACAGGTTCCTTCTCGAGCACTTCGCTGGCCTCTACGCCATTACGGCATTCTCCGACCAATCGCGTATCCTGATCGGTCTCCAGAATGCGGATGATCCGTGCGCGTGCCGCAGGTTCATCATCCACCACAAGAACACGTATATGGTTCATCGTCGATCGTCTTCAGGATTCCACTTCGAAGGGCAGTTCCATGGCCACATGGAAACCGCGTGACCCGATGGACGTGATCTGGAGATCTCCCGACGCCCCGTACATGAGCGCGATGCGTTGTTTAACATTCCTTAAGCCGATCCCGGAGGAGTTCAACGCTGCGTTCACATCCCTGCACCCCTGGCCATCGTCGATCACGGATAACCGGAGCCGGTCACCGATCCGCTCCGCACTGATCTCGATGCGGATCATTTGATCGCTCTTGTTGGCGCCATGCTTCACTGCGTTCTCCACCAACGGTTGCAGGATCAGGTTGGGCACAAGGGCCTGGTTGCATTCGTTCCTGATCGAATATTCGACCATCAACCTGTCCTTGAAACGCACCGATTCGATCGCGAGATAATGGCTCGCGGTGCCAAGTTCATGGATCAGCGGTACCCTGTCCGCACGTTCCTCACGCAGGCTGGTCCGCAGGAATTCACCCAGCCGCACGAGCACTTCCTGGGCGGCTTCAACATTTTCCTCCATCAACGAGCTCACGGTGTTCAGGGCATTGAAGAGAAAGTGTGGTTTCAATTGTTTCTTCAGCGAGCTTAGCTCAGCGGCCTGCAATTGGTTCTGCAGCTTCAACAACAGCGTTACCTTTTCGCTCATCTGCCGGCTGGATTCAACGTACATGAGGATCATCACCAGCACCCAGTATTCCATGGCGCGTTGCAACACACCTCCCGGCAATTGCAGGAAAACCTCGCTCACCACTTCCCACGACCAGCTGAAACGGCCTGCATAGGCCAGTATGTTCAAATAGATGGCGTTGGTGAAGAGCTCCTGTACGGTACCCAGCACAAAGCCCGCGACCAGGTGCAGCAGCACCTTGCTCCAGAGCGGTTTCACGTTCAGTGGCCAGCGCTGGATCAGAATGTAGACCAGCGGGAACAGCAGCGCCCAGGTAAGGAAATTCAGGAAGGGGATGGGTGCGACGGCGAGCCAATCGAACCGCTCCGGGCGTGAGCCCATGCTGGTGCGATGGATGAATGAAGTGAAGACGAACAGAACGGCCAGCAGCACGGCCCACATGAATACCATGCGGATCGGCAGGGGCGAGCGTTCGAAATACCGCTTGATCATTCCGGGTAGGGCAGGCGGTGGGGTTCGGTGGAGATCGGTGCCGCCATGTACGCCATCGGCCCGCACAGCGATCGGTATGCGTTTCGCCACATGCTCCAGCCGGTCCGAGAGCCGGAGAAGTTCAATATCCTCGTTATACATGGCCTATCTGCTGGCGGAAGCCCTTGCCGTAAGGTGGATCGGAAATGGAAGGATCCATTGACCATGACGATGATAGGAGTATGTGGGATGGGATCGGTTCCGGGTGGGGTGGATCGTTGGATGTGAGGTGGAATGATCCGATGCCAAGGTAGCAGTTCTCCGATCGATGCAATGAGCGCAATCCCGATAGGCCGGGCAACGGAGTTTCGCACATCAAGGCGAAGCCTGTGAGCACGGCACTTTTCCCGCATGGACCATTTCTCCTAAGTCGTCATCTACGAACAGATCCGGCGATCGAACTTCCTCCGGAAGGCTCAGAATCAACGATCCGCCCCATCCCGGATCCGGTGATCGGTGGATCGGGATGATCTTCACGCTTGTTAACCGACCGTGGCCGCGAGATCAAATAAAGTGAAAGAAGGGACGGGCTCTCCCAATGAGGCGTTCTCGAAAGCGATCTACTACATGATGGCCGGCGCCATCGTGTTGATGGCCTCCACCTTCATCACCGTTTCCTATCTCATCAGTGAATCGAAGGCCCAGGCCACTGCCTCTGTTCAACGGACCGATGAATGGAACCAGGCCCGCTCTTCGAGCTATGATGCGATCGAACGCATCGAATATTCGATCCGGCGCATCAATGAACAGGAGTTCGAGACACCGAATCGCGAACAGGACCTGAACTTCCGTTTCGATGCACGCGGCTTCAGTCTCAGCCCGCGCTCCAACGGGAAGGATTGGTACATGCGTTTCCAGCTCGATGGAATACGCCGCGATGGCGGCTGTCTATTTCCGGAGGAATTGCCGGAAATGACCGTTGATGGTGGTGAATTGCGTGTGGACCATGGCTCCTTCACCATGCGCTATACGAATGATCGCCGGGGCATGCGCCAGGATTTTCTTGTGCATGAACGGCTCTCCGGTGGATCGGCGCTGGAGGTGCACCTGGATCTCGAAGGTCCCCTGGTGGCACGCAACGATGGTCCGGATGCGATCGAATTCCTGCAGCCCGATGAGCCGCCCGGGGAGGATGAAGTTCGCTTTCGCTACCATGGATTGATGGCCTGGGATGCGATCGGAAGAATGCTGCCCACGCAGATGTGGGCGATAGCCGATGACCTGGTGATCATGGTGGATGATCACGATGCCGTGTATCCCATCACCATCGATCCACTGTCGAGCACACCGGATGCGACTTTGGAGATGAACACCGCCGGAGCTGCGTTCGGATCGAGCGTTGCCACGGCAGGTGATGTGAACGGTGATGGCTTCAGCGACCTGCTCGTTGGTGCTCCGGACTTCGGTCTCATGAGCGGGGGCGAAGGTGCCGCATTCCTTTTTCTCGGTTCTTCCGCCGGGATCTCCACAACCCCTGCCTGGACCTGGATGGGCGATCAGGCGGGCGCCCATGCCGGTTATTCCGTGGCCACCGCTGGTGACGTGAACGGCGATGGTTTCAGTGATGTCCTTGTCGGTTCGCCCGATCGGAGCAATGGCCAGGCGAACGAAGGCCGGGTCCTGCTTTTCCTCGGTAGTGCCTCGGGTCTGTCAGCCGTGCCTTCCTGGTCGGTCGAAAGCAACCAGATCGGCGCGCGCCTTGGAGCAAGCGTTGCCACCGCCGGTGATGTGAACGGTGATGGATTCAGTGATATTCTCGTGGGCGCACCCGGTTTCGACAGCGGCCAGATCGATGAAGGTGCCGTCTTCATTTTCCATGGAAGCGCTTCAGGGCCGGCCAGTACGCCGACCTTGATGCTACAGCGTGATCAGGCAGGTGCGGCGTTCGGATCGGCGGTCTCCGCGGCAGGTGATGTGAACGGCGATGGTTACAGCGATGTGGTGATCGGCGCTCCGCTCTACGACAATACGGTCACCGATGAAGGGGGGATCTTCATCCATCATGGTTCCGCCACCGGCGTCGGCCTCGTTCCCAACACCACACGATTCAGGGCAGTGGCCGGGGCACAAATGGGTTATTCCGTAAGCTTCGCCGGCGATGTGAACGGCGATGGCTATTCCGATGTGCTCGCAGGGCTGCCATTCTTCAGTGGAACGCTTGCACAACAGGGACAGGCATTGCTCTATCGCGGCAGCGCTACGGGTATCGCCGCGTCACCTTCCTGGATCCATAACGGCGGCCAGGCGAATGCGAACGCAGGCGCATCCGTCGCTGGCCTCGGTGATCTGAACGGCGATGGGTATTCCGACGTTGCGATCGGTCTTCCGCATTTCAGCAACGGCCAGGCCACTGAAGGGCTGGCACGCGTTTTCAAAGGCGCTCCAACTGCTTCGGGCTTATCCCTTACGGCGAGCTGGACATATGAAGCCCAGCAGATCGGTGCGGAGCTCGGGACAAAAGTGGCCCCCGCCGGCGATGTGAACGGTGATGGCCTTGCGGATCTGGTTGTAGGTGTGCCGTTCCGTGATAATGGGGAGATCGATGAAGGTGCGGCGATGATCTTCCATGGTAGGACAGCTGTGCCAGCAGTCGCTGCCTCCTGGACGATCGAAGGAGGACTGGTGGATGCGGCTTTCGGCGAATGCGTGTCATCAGCGGGTGACGTCAACGGCGATGGCTTCAGCGATGTGCTTGTCGGTGCGCCGATGTATTCCAACGGACAACTCCATGAAGGAAGGGCCATGCTGTACCTGGGATCCGCCACGGGCTTGTCCACCACGCCTGCCTGGACCGTGGAAGGCGATCAGGCCGATGCACGTTTCGGTTTCAGCGTACGATCCGCCGGTGATGTGAACGGCGATGGCTACAGTGATGTGATCGTGGGTTCGCCCTATTATTCCAACGGCCAGTCGCAGGAAGGCCGGGCATTCCTGTATCTGGGCGGTCCCGCCGGACTTTCAGCCCTGCCCGCATGGACCTTCGAAAGCGGACAGGTGAATGCGCGGCTTGGTTGGAGCGTTTCATCCGCAGGCGATGTGAACGGCGACGGCTACAGCGATGTGATCGTGGGTGCTTATCTGTACACTTCGGCGCTCACCGCGGAAGGCCGTTGTTACGTGTTCCACGGATCGGGCGCGGGACTTTCCGCAACGCCGGATTGGACGATGGATGGCGGCCAGTTGAACGGCTTCTTCGGGATCTCCGTAGGGTTGGCCGGTGATGTGAACGGCGATGGTCATGACGATGTGATCATCGGTGCCACGCTTTACGATAACGCGTTCAGCACGGAAGGAGCTGCATTCGTCGTACATGGATCACCGGCGGGCCTTTTGAACACCACCGCGTGGCCAACGTTCGGTGGTTCCGGATCGCCGCAGCTGGGCAACATCGCAGGTTATGCGGGCGATGTGAACGGTGATGGATACAGCGATGTCTTCGTGGCGGCATCAAGAGCGAGCAATGGCCAGATCAACGAAGGCCTGGTGCAGATCTATCATGGCGCACCGGGTGGGCTTCCGGCTTCACCCGCAACGGTATTGGAGAACGATCAGGATAATGCCCAATTCGGCAACGGTGCGGCGTATGCGGGCGATGTGAACGGCGATGGTTATGGTGACCTCATCGTGGGCGCGCCTTTTGCCAGCTGGTTCTATGCGAATGAAGGCCGCGCGTTCATCTATCTGGGTGGTCCTTCAGGTCTTTCAGCACCTGCCGCTTGGAATATTTCCGGTGGCCAGGCCAACGCGCAGCATGGCAGTTCGGTGAGCGGTGCAGGTGATGTGAACGGCGACGGTTTCGCTGATGTGCTGATCGGTACACCTGCCTTCAGCAATGGCCAGGCCAACGAAGGCCGGGTGACAATGCATTACGGGAATGGCGGTGCGGGGATCACACGCCGTACAAGGCAATACCGATCGGATCTTTCCACCCCGGTGCAAACGAGCAACAATACGTTCGATCCAGGTTGCGCCTGGGGCATCGGGCAGTTCGCACGATCACCCTTGGGAAGAACGCGGTTACGCCTCGCTATTGAAGTGAAGGGCCATGGCCCGCCGTATTCGGGCAACCCGATCACCAGCGGAATGGGGATCACAACGGAAAGCGCAGCGTGGACCAGCAGCGGTCCTACGGGTCTTGAGCTCACGCAATCACTTACGACGGCACCCGGCACTTCATCCCATCCCACCTGGCGCGCACGTGTTCGATCCCATCCGGCAACAAGCATCAATGGTCAGATGTTGGGACCTTGGTACCATTCGGGGATCCATGATGCACAGGTGCCGAGCTTGAAGGTCGATCTGGCCGCTTGTGGTCCCTTGCCGATCGAACTGGCCGGATTCACTGCCGATTGCTTTGATCATAAGGTCGAGATCAGTTGGTCCACATTCTCCGAATCGCACATCGATCGCTTTCAGGTATCGCATAGCCGCAACGGTGCCGATTGGAAGCTGGCCGGAACTGTGGATGCGATCGGGAACGAATACACCACATCTTATTATACCTGGATCGATCAGGCAAATGATCCCGATCGGAAGTATTATCGGCTGGAGACCATTTCAACCTCCAATGAACTTGTGATCGAAGGGATATTGAGCGCGCCTGAATGCATGACCGATCGAATGGAACTCCAACTTTTCCCCAACCCGGCATCCACCGGTACGATACAGGTAGTTTGGCAGGGCCTCGATGGCCGCACTTTGGAGATACATGATGCGACCGGCCGGAAGATCGCCGAAGTAGCGTGTTACACGGAGGGGGTTCGTACCGTTGCCCAGGTGAGCGCCGCAGCTATGAACGCAGGCACGTATCTGGCCGTTCTCGTGGTTCATGCAGGAAATTTCATCGCCCAGGTAAGGTTCGTGATATTGGGCGCGATGGAATAAGCTCCGTTCGATCGGTCGCAGCGATCAGATGGCTCAGGCCATTGGCATCATCACGCCGATCGCGTGATGGATAAGATCGTTCATTCTGTTCACCCATGCACCGCAGCGCTCAACTCAAAGATCGCATTGCTGTAAATAAAAGGTCGTTCTTCGGGATCAAGCGGAACAACACGATCGGATAAAGGATGCTCCACGCCGCCATCGCGGGCAGGATCAGGCGGTCGCCCTGCCATGACGAGATGCCGCTCGTGAGCAGAAGATAGGTGGAGATGCCATAGATCATGGCCACAGCGAATGCCATGGAAGATCGCCGTGTGCGCAGAAGTGAAATGATCGCGAACGGACAGATCAACATGAACAGGAGATGCAGCAGGCAATAGAGTTTGTTCAAACGATCCATGATGAGCAAAGCCTCGCGCCGATCGTATTCAGGGGCCAATGCAATGGTGGACATGAATAGATTCTCGTACATGTTATTCAGGTAGACCTGAAAAAATTCGGTAGGCCGTTCCATCATGTAATGATGTACCTCGGTGTCCGTGAATTCTTCGATCTCATTGTAGGCGTTTTCCATGCTGATGCCATTGATCTCCGAATAACCGCGGGCGAAGAGATAATATTTGAGCGTATGAGGACCGATCCTCGAAATGCCGAAATGATCGTGTCTATGCATCATGATGCCGAATTGAGGGATCAACGGAAGAAGCGCCAATGGAATGAGGATGAGCCGCCGATCGAAGATCTTCCAGCGGATGAGAACGACCGCGATCACGAAGAGGTAGATCGGGATCAGTGGGAAGAACACCGGCTTCAAAAGGCTCAACAGCGAAAGCAACACAAGGTTGATCGCATGGTATTTCGGCGAACGGAAGGTTTGCGATCGGATAAGCACGTGTGCGCTCAACGTGGAAAGACCCAGGACCGTAAGCACTTCCGTAAGCGCATGGTAAGTGAGTGCGAAGAAGGAAAGGTTGGTCAATAGAAGCAACGCGGCCGACCATGCCAATACTTTCGATCGGCTGATCACCAGGACCGCGTGATGCACGAGGAGGATCGAAAGCAGCCAGGCCATTGCCTGCATGATCCAGATCGCCGTGACACCGCCGATCCCGTGGGCGATGCCGATCAACAACGGGTAGAGGTACGGCCTTACGATCGTTCCGTTCGTTTCCGTGCCATGAAGGATCCACTGCGATACCTGCCGGTATTCCGTAGCGTCGGCCGCATCGAACATGAACGCAGGCGAAACGGGGTAACTCAGGATCAGGTGTAGGCCGATGTACCAGGCGATGGAAAGGATCAATACCGATCCGGCGGATCGCAACGCTGGGATCTCAGGCATGTACCGCAGCGCTCAACTCGAAGATCAATTCCGGATCCGATTCGAACGCTGTTCCCACCACCACCACATCGGCCCCTGCTTTACAGAGTTCACAGGCTTTGGCCGCCTCACGGATCCCGCCACCCACAATGATCGGAAGATCCACCGTGGCGCGCACTTTTGCGATCATTTCCGTCGATACAGATCGATCCGCGCCGCTGCCGGTATCCATGTAGATCGTGCGTAGGCCGAGCAGTTCCCCGGCAAGCGCTGTCGCTGCGGCGATGCCCGGTTTGTCATGCGGGATCGGGACTGTCTGGCTCACGTAGCTCACGGTCGTTTGTTTGCCTCCATCGACCAGCATGTAACCGGTGGGGATCGCTTCGATGCCGAGCGCTTTGATCGTTGGCGCAGCCGTAACGTGATGGCCTATCAACAATTCAGGATTCCGTCCGCTGATCAGGCTGAGAAAAAGCACGGCATCCGCATGGCGGCTGAGCTGTGCTGGAGATCCTGGGAAGAGCACCACTGGCCGATCGGAGATCGCCCGCACTTTTTCCACGCACCGATCGAAAAGCGAAGTGGTGAGCAGGCTTCCACCAACGAAGATCAGATCGGCCCTGGCCATGCAGGCGTTCTGCACGGTGCGTTCCAGCCGCGCTTCATCCGTCCCGAAGTCGGGATCGATGAGCACCGAGAGAAGTTTTTTTCCTTCCCGGCGCGCAGTCGTTATCAGATCAAGGATCGCACCCACGATGCGAACTTACACAACGGCCGATCAGATCGAGCGCAGGATCGTGTTCGTGATCCGTTGGGTCGCTCCGGCCATCTTTCGCACGTAGCGGGCCGCTGCTTCACTCGCGGTCCTTCGGTAGACTTCTTCACCGATCAGTCTGTTCAGGAGGATCGAAAGTTCGCTTGCATTCCTCACCTGAAAACCGCCACCGGCTTCGATCAATCCTTTCGCTTCATTGAACTTATTGTGATCGGGGCCGAAGATCACCGGAATGCCCCACACCGCAGGTTCAAGGATGTTGTGGATCCCATCTGAAAATCCGCCGCCTACGAAGGCGATGTCGCCATACTTGTATGCTCGGGCCAAGATCCCGATCGAATCGATCAACAATATATCGATCCCGTTCGTGATCGGATCCTTTGAAAGCCTCGCGATATTTCCGCCCAACTTCCCGCATAGCCTATCGATCTTCTGCGGATCCAATTCATGCGGCGCGATGATCAGCCGGGGCCGTTCCTTCACTTTCTTCAATGCGCCGATCAGCACTTCTTCATCCTGCGGCCAGGTGCTTCCACAGATCAGTATCGGCCTATCATCCTGTATCCTGAATGAATGAAGCTTTTCGAGCTCTTCGTTCCGATCGGCGATCGCCAGCACGCGATCCCCACGAGTGTCGCCACTCACCGAAACATTCCCGATCCCGATCAGGCGAAGCAGATCCGCCGAACGCTGGTCCTGCACGAAGATCCGATCGAAGAAGCGGAGCATTTTGCGATACGTTCCGCCGAACCATTTGAAGAAGACCTGATCCTTTCTGAAATGCGCGGAGATAAGGAACGCGGGGATCCTCTGCTGGTGAAGCGAATGCAGATGATGGTACCAGAACTCGTACCTCACGAAGATCGCCGCGCGTGGCCGTACCAGTGAAAGGAAGCGTTCAGCGTTCCGTCGCGAATCGGCCGGCAGGTATTCCACGTGCGTGGCGATCGGATCGGCTTTCATCATCTCAAAGCCGCTCGGACTGAAGAATGTGAGCAGTACGGGCAGGTCCGGCCGCTCCTTCTTCAGGAATTCAAGCACTGGCCGTCCTTGCTCGAACTCGCCCAGGCTGGCGCAATGCATCCAGATGCAACCTTGTAGCTCCGGCGCTTTTTCTTCCAGCCGCGACCAAAGCGTTCTGCGGCCATCGATCCACAGCTTCGCCTTCGGGGTGAAGAGTGAAGCAATGCGGATGCCCAGGAAATAGATCGCCGTGCCGATGTCGTAGCCGATCGGCATCAATTGATATGGAACCGATCGTCCATGCGCTTGTAGATCGGAATGGTCCATCCCGCCCGGAACCCGGTAAGACCATCGAACCGGCGGCCGCTCTCGCTGGTACGCGTATCGAAATTGAAGGCGCGCAACGGTTCGGTGAAACCAAGCTGCATCTCGAAGCCGATGTTGAAATTGATCAGCCGGTTGTTGCTGAAATGCTGGTAGCCGATGAAGATCATTCCGGCCGGCCCGGCCGCGAGCCGATCGTAACCTTCAAGGTAGTCGCCTTCGAGTTGCGGCACTTCATTGCGTTGCGTTTGTATGCGGATCTTATGGCGCATATATCCGCCGCCGAGCTTCAGTAGAATGCCTGAATTCGGGTTCGGGCCGGCCACCGGAATGATCTTGCCGACCACGCCGAAAATGGTGTAACCGCGCTGGAAAAGCTGTACATCCGCCATGTCACCTTCAATATCCACCACCTGTCCCTGTGAATTGATCACACCGCGCAGGAAATTGGTCTCGATGATGCTGTTCCCGAAAATGAAACCACCTTCAATACCGAAAAGGTAATTGCTCCGCACCTTTCGTATGAACGAAGCGCCCACATTGTGGTTGTCGCCGAAGCGGGTGGATAGATCACCGCTCGGGAACTGGTAGGAATAATTGGCCGAGAAGGCCACCAGCGCGATCGATGTATCCCTTATACCACCTTGTGCGTATGCAGGCCTCGCTGCCAGCATGGTGATGAGCAACGAGAACGCGAAGAGGAGCTTTTGCACGCTGCGAAGTTATTCCGCCGGCCGATCCAGCCCGTACCGATCGGAGGAACGGCTTGCCGCATGGTTAACTTCGCGCCCCGCCTAACTTGGCGTACCGACCGAATGAGCACTGCGCAGCGAACGATGAGGCCGATCCAAATGGTGGATCTCACGGCCCAATACCGCAAGATCCAGGAGGAGATCGATCAGGCGGTGCTCGATGTGGTGCGCAGCGCCGCCTTCATCAACGGGCCCGAGGTGAAGAAGTTCGAAGGCGAGCTCGCGCAGTACCTCGGTGTGAAGCATGTGATCGGCTGCGCCAACGGCACCGATGCGCTGCAGATCGCGATGATGGCGCTGGACCTGCGACCCGGCGATGAAGTGATCACACCTTCGTTCACGTTCGTGGCAACGGTGGAAGTGGTCGCCCTGCTCGGCTTCAAGCCCGTTTTCGCAGAGGTCGACCGGGCCACGTTCAATATCGATCCGGCGGATATCGAGAGGAAGATCACGCCACGAACGAAGGCGATCGTTCCGGTGCATCTTTTCGGACAAAGCGCCGATATGGATGCGATCATGCAATTGGCGAAGAAGCACGATCTGTACGTGATCGAGGACAATTGCCAGGCGATCGGCAGCGATCACCGATCGAAGGATGGATCGGTGAGGAAGACCGGAACGATCGGGCAGATCGGCGTCACCAGCTTCTTCCCGAGCAAGAACCTGGGCTGCTACGGAGATGGTGGTGCGATCTTCACCAACGACGATGCGATCGCGAAGCGTTTGCGGCAGATCTGCAACCACGGCAGCGAAATACGTTACTACCATGATGTGATCGGTGTGAACAGCCGGTTGGACAGCATACAGGCGGCGATCCTTCGTGTGAAATTGCCGCATCTGGACGATTACAATGAAGCACGGGAGAAAGCCGCTTCATTCTACGATCAAGCCTTTGCAGATCTTGAACACGTTTCCATTCCATTACGCAGTTCCTTCAGTTCACACGTGTTCCATCAATACACATTGCGCATTTCCGGCGGACATCGGGATGGATTAAGGGAACATTTGGAGAAAAATGGCGTACCAGCCATGATCTATTATCCGGTGCCATTGCATTTGCAGAAAGCGTACGAAGGTTACGGCATCCGCAAAGGCGATCTGCGGGTGACGGAGCAATTGATGGACGAAGTGCTCAGCCTGCCGATGAGCACCGAACTCGATAATGAACAACTCACGCACATCACCGCCACGGTGAAGAGCTATTTCAACTAAGACCCACGAGCCCCAGCGGCGCATACGCACACAACAATGAACATAGCAGTAGTAGGTACAGGATACGTTGGATTGGTGACCGGCACATGCTTCGCCG
Source organism: Bacteroidota bacterium (assembly GCA_023430945.1). Taxonomy (GTDB): domain Bacteria; phylum Bacteroidota; class Bacteroidia; order Flavobacteriales_F; family PHOS-HE28; genus PHOS-HE28. Next base: position 316 of record JAEYYE010000219.1, on the reverse strand, counting down.
AGACCGGGAACCACGTGATCTGCGTGGACATCGACAAGGCCAAGGTGGAAAAGATGAAGAACGGCGAGGTGCCGATCTACGAGCCGCACCTGGATGTGATCTTCGAACGGAACATCCGCCAGGGACGGTTGCATTTCACCACCGATCTGAAAAGTGCGATCAAGGATGCGCAGGTGATCTTCCTCGCGCTGCCGACGCCTCCCGGTGAGGATGGAAGCGCCGATCTGAAATACGTGCTCGGTGTGGCCGATCAGCTTGGTGAGTTGATGGAGGATTACAAAGTGATCGTGGACAAAAGCACCGTGCCCGTCGGGAC
>JAEYYE010000211.1 GCA_023430945.1 Bacteroidota bacterium | reverse complement strand
AATGAACATCGTGCAGGGGATCGATTACCTCGACATCGCCACAGGTGGATTGTTCTACAGTGAACAATTCTGGATCGGTTTTTCATTGAACCACCTGAACCGGCCGAACCAGAGCCTGCTCATGAGCGGCGAATCGCGCCTAGCGATGCGCACCTCGGTACACAGTGGCTATGTTTTCCCGCTCGACGGCCGGAAATTCAGGAGGAGCGATACCAAGATGACCATCGCCGGACATTACAAGGCCCAGGCGAAATGGGACCAGCTCGATCTCGGCGGTTACATCGATCACCACCGTTTGAGCGCTGGTCTCTGGTACCGCGGACTTCCGATCGTGAAATCTTACGAACCTGGGTACGGGAATAGTGAAGCAATGATCCTGATGGTGGGTGTTTCAACAGAAAGCCAGCTGCGCTTCACCTACAGCTACGACATCACGATCAGCAAGCTCACCATGCGATCGGCAGGCGCGCACGAGATCAGCCTGATCTACGAATGGCCGCGCAAACACAAGAGCCGCCGCCATAAAGTGGTGCCGTGCCCGAAGTTCTGATCCGATCAGAATCCCACGCTCAGGAAGATGCCGCTCTGCAGCATTTCGCTGGTGATGGATCGATCCCTGAAACTTGTGATCATCTCCAGACGCAGCCCCGCTCCCAGCCTTTCGCCCTGCAGAACACCGAAGCTTAGCGAACCGAGCGCACCGAAGTAGGTCTCCCTTTCATTCTGCACACGATGTGTGATCGTCCAAGGCGTTCCGCTTACCGATCCACTTGAAGTGCTCGTGGACTTCACGCGCTGGAACGTTGGACCAAGATCAAGCTTGAAGCCCGGATGGAATTCCGCGAAAGGTGTGAAACGTGCGGTGATCGATCCACCGAGAATACCCACGTTGAATTCCTCATTACCGAAGCGCTCATTCGCCGTAACGCTCATGATCCGCGGTACGATCGCAATATGTTCATTGAACGAGTGGGCGTACTCACCATAATTGCCGAGGCCGATGTGATCGCCGCTGGTGATGAACACCGCGCCGATCCCCAACCGCAACGAGTGCCGCCAGTGCTCTGCCTGCTGCGCCGAAGCAGTGAAAGTGAATGGGAAGAGCAGGAGAACGATCGCCCTCATCATCGAGGGAAAGATAGACTACCGATCGCTCGTGTTGCGCTGGGTGCCGCGGATATTCATGATCGCGAGGCCTACCTGCAGCCCGATCAGCGCATGTGCGCCGGCATCGTAACCCCAGATCACCCAAAGCACATTGCTCAACAGGAAGGTCCAGAAACCGATCTTCCTTCGCTTTTGGGAAGAAGATGCGACGAGCCATGCGGCAAGAATGCTCACCACCATCGCGGGCCATTGGACCAGGTCGAGTTCCATCTACTTTGATAATGGTGGATCGGTGAACGAAAGCGTGAGGGCGATGAACGGCATCGATGTGTGGACGGCAACTGCTGTACCGATCGCCGCGATCCTTAAGGTTTCCAAATTTGTAATCTAAAAGTTGCGCACGATCCGCCGAAGGACCTTCCCACCGTGCTACATTGGTGCAATGGGAGCGCAAAGCAACATTCCTGCAAAGAGGAGACCTCGCGCTGCACGTGCATTGAAGCGGCCGTTGGGCCTGCCCGAACCGATCATCGCCAGCAGGCGCAGCCGCATGGGCCGCATACGAAGCCTGAGCATACAATGGTATGATGGTGCGGGTGAAATGCACCTGCATACACTTGGTCCCAGCGAGAGTCTCGCCTTCCTTCAGGAGGAGAAATAGCCCGGATCCGACCGCAGGCCGATCGCCTTCCGGCGTGGGTATTTTTGCGCGCGGATCCATTCTTCCACTTCATCAAAATGAAGCTCCATCTGCTATTGTTCACATCGATCGTACTGCTTGCCGGCTGCACGCCTGAAGAACGCGCCGAGAGAAGGGAACACATCGTTCAGCCGCCGGAGAAGAATTCCATTTGGGACCTGCCTACGGAATCGTATTCGGGTTTTGTGAAAGGCACCGAAGTTGTGTTCGAACACCTGAACTATACGCGTTACAGGTTGAAGCTGGATGATGAGATCACCGAGGGCGAACTGAACACCGAGCGCGGCTTCGGCGACGATGCGAACGCCACGCTGTACATACTGAACCACGATCGGCCCGAGAGCGAGCATGCCTATTTCGTGCGTTACTCCAACGGTGACCTGGTGATGCTCGATCCCGATCGCAAGCCGTTGGAAAAAGCCAGGTTCACCAAACACATCCCGTGAGCAACAAGGTGTGGACGATCGGCCACTCCACCCATCCGATCGGCACCTTCCTGGAGATGTTGCGTTCCTTCAACATCGAGATCGTGGCCGATGTGCGCCGCTTCCCCGGATCGAGGCGTTACCCGCAATTCAATGTGGAACCGTTGCGGAGTTCACTTGCTGAAGCAGGGATCGGCCATGTGCACATGGAGGATCTGGGCGGAAGAAGACCTCCCCTGCCCGATTCGCCGAACGATGGCTGGCGCATGGCGCAATTCCGCGGTTATGCCGATCACATGGCCTCGCCGGAATTCCAGGCGGCGATGCATGAATTGGAGGAGCTCGCCGCTGAAAAGCGCGTGGCCTATATGTGCTCCGAAGCCGTGTGGTGGCGCTGCCACCGATCGCTCATGAGCGATCTGTTGAAGTCGAAAGGCTGGGATGTGCAGCACATCATGGCTGTGAACAAAAGTGAGGAACATCCCTACACGAAACCAGCGCGCATCGTGAACGGTGAACTGGTCTACTCGAAGGCTTCGGATCGGTAGTACTTTCGATCGATGCGATCACTATTCCTGTTGCTGTTGTGCGTAGCGTGCGCATCAGCGCCTGAAATGCCTGAACAAAAACCGGAACCTGAATTGAAGAGCGATCATGAAGGTGTGATCGTTCATCCGATCCACCATTCCGCGCTGGTGCTACAATGGGAGCAGTATGCGATCTATGTGGATCCGCACGATGGCGTGCAACGTTACAACGGCCTGCCCGCACCCGATCTGATCCTGATCACGGATATCCACGGCGATCATCTTGATACTCTTACGTTGCGTGCATTGGATCTATCCAAAGGCAGGATCATCGCTCCGCCGGCGGTGATCGAACTTCTTCCCGCCGATCTGCGCGCGCTAACGGATACGTTGCGCAACGGCGAAAGCACGGGCAAGATCGGGATCCGGATCGATGCGATCCCGATGTATAACCTGCCGGAAGAGGATGGTTCACGCCACCCGAAAGGCCGCGGGAACGGTTATGTGCTGCAGATGGGCGAACAACGGATCTACATATCGGGCGACACCGAGGACATTCCGGAGATGCGCGCATTGAAAGGGATCGATATCGCATTCGTATGCATGAACCTTCCCTATACCATGGATGTGGATCAAGCCGCAAGCGCGGTCCTGGAATTCAAGCCGAAGGTGGTCTATCCCTATCACTATCGCGGCCAGGATGGCTTCAGCGACATCGACCGGTTCGAGCAATTGGTGAAGGGAGGCGATCCGTCGATCGAAGTGAGAAGAGCTGATTGGTATTGACCGCAGCTCGATCCGGGATCGGGACGGCCGGATGCTTTTCCTTCACGGAAGATCAACTATAGACGGGCATTCCAAGAATGGTTGCCTGAAGAAAAAAATTTTCCTTTCAACAGTTGACTCTTAACAAAACTTAATCATACATTGCCCCTCGTGTTCCGAAAACACTCCGTTGCCCTGAACCAAACCACCGTTCCTAAAGCTCCCAGAACAGTTACTTAAAGTCTTGTAGCCGGTGATGCGAAAAGTATCACTGGATCGACCGTCCGCCAGACATCGCTTCGGCCATGTCTTACCCTGCGGTGATGGCCCGCTGCTGCCATCTGCATTTTTTCAGATGATCCTTTAACCAAAACCTAGACAGATGAGTTGTATAGACGCGAAGGTTGAGAGAACGAGGCGGCGAGCGACGGCTCCGCCGGGGTGGCGATTACCGCCGCTCCTGGCATTGCTGCTTGCGCTGGTGCTTGCGCAGGCAGGTTTGGCACAGTCATATTCGATCGTGGGCACCGGTACGGGTACGAATGGGGGTTCTGACTATCCAGCGCCCTTAGGGAACTATTACTATGGTGCCCGGCATCAATTCCTGGTTACGGCTGCGCAATTGGCCGGAGCAGGTGTTGCACCAGGTGCTTCGATCAACTCGGTCGGATTCAATGTTATTGCATTGAATTCAGTACCAGCGTTACAAGGCTACCAGGTGAAGGTGTTCACAACCACGGCTTCGGACCCGCTCGCCACGACTTGGCTTACTTCAGGGCAGGTAGCACAGTCCACAGCCACGACCTATACTCCAGTTACCGGTTGGAATCAAATTTCCCTGGCTGCACCATTCGTATGGAATGGAACAAGCAATCTGGTCGTTGAGACCTGTTTCAATAACTCGGGTTGGGTAAGTAATGGAAATGCATCCACGCAATGGACTAATACATTGAGTGGTGCGACCTTTTCACGTTGGTATCGCGCTGATGCCAGTGGTGTTTGTGCGAATACGAGCACGAGCGGTACTTCAACGGCCATCCGCCCAAATATGCGCTTCGGCTGGACTGGTGGTACTGCATGCAGTGGCACACCTGCACTGGGCAATACGACCGGCCCTTCCACGATCTGTTCAGGGGTTTCATTCAACCTGGGTACCCAGTTCGTGACAACTGGATCGGGTGTGACCTACGATTGGCAGGTGAGCACCTCAAGCGCCAGCGGTCCCTGGACCAGTACGGGCGTAACCACGGCTTCCTACAACACCTCCCAAACCGTTACAAGCTGGTACCAGGTAATAGTGACCTGCTCTGGGAACAGTGCAACGAGCACACCTCTCCAGGTGAACATGACATCATTCCTGGATTGCTATTGCACCAGTGCAGCTACCAACGCGTTCGACGAGGATATCACGAACGTAACGTTCGGTTCTTTGAACAACTCCTCGGTGTGCAATGCCACCGCGCCAGGGCCAGGATCTGCACCACATCTTTATTCGAACTACAAGAGCCTGACGGCTCCTGTGGTCTCGCAGAACCAGGTCGTTCCTTTTGCCGCCACCATAGCACAATGCGGCGGAGGCACTTGGACCAACCGGGTCGCGGTATTCATCGATTACAACCAGAACGGCCAGCTTACAGATCCCGGAGAAGAGGCTTATCTCTCCCCAGCCACAGCCGGCGCATACACGACTACCGGTAGTATCACCATTCCGCTTTCGGCCACCGTGGGTACAACGCTCATGCGCGTGATCAATGTGGAGACCTCTGGTACCATTACTCCTTGTGGCACCTATGGCTATGGTGAAACGGAGGATTACCTCATCCAGATCATCGCGGCCACACCATGCTCCGGCACTCCTGATCCCGGAATGACGATGGTGAACGACAATAGTGTATGCAGCGGCAGCACTGTGAATTTGAGCACGCAGAATTCCATGATCGGTACAGGCTATACGTATCAGTGGCAGGTAAGTACGGCTGGTTCTTCCGGCCCATGGACGAACTTCGGATCGGATTCACCATTTGCCAGCACCAGTCTTACCACAACATCGTGGTACCAGGTCGTGGTGACATGCACTGAAGCTGGCGGTGGATCCGCGACAAGCACACCAGTACAGGTTGACATCAATGAGTTCTATTACTGCTACTGCACACCTGTGAGCGCTGGTTCGGCCTGCCTGACCAACGTTACGTTCGGTACACAGATCAACAACAGCTCCAGCTGCGCATCGCCCTATTATGTAAGCTATGCTGATGCAGGCCCTGGCACAACTGGTACTTATGAGCGTGGTGTGAGCCATACGTTCTCGTTCACGACGAACGGGGCGGCGATCGTATCCGTATGGATCGATTCCGATCGCAATGGGATCTTCGAGGCGGATGAATGGACCCAGCCAACGATCAATGGCACCTCGGGAACCGTTAGCATTTCCATCCCACTTGACGCACAACTTGGAATTACCGGCATGCGGGTTCGTACGCGCGGGGCGGGCAACCCCAATGGTGCCAACGATGCGTGCGGCGTATTCGGTGGCGGTGAAGCCGAGGATTATCTGATCACGATCGCTCCGGAACCAGCTTGCGTGGCTCCAGGAGGTTTCAATACGATCGCCCTTTCTGCGAATGCGGCTACGATCGGATGGACAAGTAATGGCTCGGACAGCTACAATTGGGAAGTTCGCACCTCGGGTGCTCCAGGTACTCCTGGTGCATTCGCCACAGGCAATACCACGAACACTTCGATCTCATTGACCGGTCTGACGACCAATACCAACTACACAGTTTACGTACAAAGTGATTGCGGGGTTGACGGCCTGAGTGGTTGGTCCACGGGATACACTTTCTACACGGGCTATTGTGGTGGAGCTACTCCTGGTCCGACATCTACCGCTGATACCGATATCATCAGCGTTCAATTGGTTGGTGAAGGTGGATCGATCAACAATACCAGTGGTTGCCCAGGTGTCGTAGGCGTTCAGAATTTCACGGCCCAATCCACGACCCTCATTCCTGGGAACACCTATACGCTTACGGTAGAATTTGGAAGCTGCGGAGGTGCATATCCATCAACCGGTGAGGCTTGGATCGATTGGAACAACAACCTTGTCTTTGATAGTGGAGAATCTCTTGGTTTCTTCCAGGAGACCGCATCTTCGACATTGTTGGGTACACGCAATTTCGTGTTCACCGTACCAATGTCCGCAGCGATCGGTACCACACGCCTGCGCGTAATGCAATACGAAGGTGGCACACCTCCCCTGAACCCGTGCGCTGCATTCAGCTGGGGTTCGATCGAGGATTACGGGATCCAGATCTGTGCACCTCCCGTTGCCACTGCGAGCGTGATAGATGATTGTACCAATGCAGAGTTCTCGATCGAGATCGATGGTGGTGCTGCCAACTACACGGTCTACTACACGGTGGACGGAGGCGCACCTCAGAGCGCGCCTTACGCTGGCACTCTCCTGAACATTGGTCCATTCGCGACCACCTCGCTGGTGGATGTCACTGTATCCTCAGGTCCTGGTTGTGAGCTTGAGTTGGGAGGATTCGCTTCCAACTGCCCGATCACGATCGATTGCGAGGCGACATCGGCCCTCTATATCGACCATTGCTACGGCAATAACGATGGCCGCACATTCACCTTCGTTAGCTCGGACCCTGGGAACACCCTCGTGTTCAAATTCCTCAACCCGAGCCCGATCGCTGCTGGTGATGGTGTGACATTCTACGATGGTCCCATCGGTGCCACCCAGATCACCCTGCCTCCTGCAGGTGGTGACCTGAGTTCGCTTGGTACGATCGTTTCAACAGGCAACACGCTCTCATTCAACATCCAATCCAATGGTGCAGGAAGTTGTGTTGATGGCGGGACCAGCGACGACTGGACATTCCAGGTACGTTGTGCTGGCTGCATCGAGCCAAGCGCCGATCCATTCGTGACCACGGATTGCAATACGCTCACATTCGATCTTTCGATCGATCTATGGGATCTCGGCTTCAGTGATGTAACCGGCTTGCCGGCGGAATCAGCCAGCATCCAGTATAGTGTGAACGGTGGAGCACCGACAGTGCTCGAAGATGTGACCGCACAAATCTATTCGCTGGGCACCTTCGCGTACAATGATGTTGTAAGCGTGGTGGTCCTTCACCAGGATGACGGTGCCTGCAACCTTGTGCTCGGTAACTTCACACATAACCTGCCATGCCCACCTGTGAACGATCAGTGTGCGAATGCCACGATGCTCACAGTAACAGCTCCGGGCGGTTGCCCAGCCGGCTCGATCACCGGTAACACGGCCGATGCGGACCTGAGCGGAACCGCACCAACGTGCGCACCTGGTGCAACGGATGATGTATGGTACATGTTCAACACCGGTACCGATCTGGCCTTCAACCTGAATATTTCAGCAGGTACGGCCAGCACGATCGGTTATGAACTATACAGTGCATGCGGCACATCCATGGGGATCTGCGATGCAACAGGAACAGGCGTGAACGGTTTGAACGGTCTTGCAC
>JAEYYE010000207.1 GCA_023430945.1 Bacteroidota bacterium | reverse complement strand
GAAGCAGTGTGTACAGCACATGCCTGCACACTGAATGGCGCAATTACAAGATCAACATCATAGATACACCGGGCCTCGATGATCTGGCCGGTGAGACCATTCCCGCTTTGCGTGTCGCTGATACGTGCGTTCTACTTCTGAACGCGCAACATGGCGTTGAGGTCGGCACCGATCTGGTATGGGACCACATCAAACGGTACGATCGTCCTGTGATCATCGGCGTTAATTCGCTCGATCATCCCAATGCTGATTTCGATGCAACGGTGGCGCAGGCGAAGGAACTTTTCGGATCCGCCGTTACCGTGATGCAATATCCCGCTGAACAAGGCGAAGGCTTTCATCGGATCATCGATCTGCTGAAGATGCGCATGTACGTGTTCAAGGATGGTGGTGGCAAGCCCGAAAAGCATGACATTCCTGAGAACGAACGCGAACGGGCCGAAGCTCTGCACAAGGAGCTTGTTGAGAAGGCCGCCGAGAACGATGAGGCATTGATGGAGCACTACTTCGAGCGTGGTGAATTGGATGAAGATGAAATGCGCATCGGCCTCAAGAAAGGCATGATGGCGGGCACCTGTTATCCCGTGTTCTGTTTGAGCGCCGTGCGCAACATGGGCAGCGGCCGCCTTATGGGCTTCATTGACAATGTTGCCCCCAGCGCCACCGAAATGCCCCCGGCCAAACTGGCCGATGGTGGTGAACTGAAATGTGCGCCCGAAGGACAGACCGTGTTGTTCACGTTCAAAACAGTGATCGAACCGAAGGCCGGGCACATCAGCCTGTTCAAGGTAATGTGCGGTGAGGTGAAGGAAGGCATGGAACTGGTGAACGAGAACACCGGCACCACCGAACGTATCGGCCAGCTGTTCATTGTTGATGGGAAGGACCGCAAGCAGGTGGATCGGCTGGTGGTGGGTGATATCGGAGGAACGATCAAGTTGAAGGATACGGCCACCGCACACACGCTGCATTCACCTGGCAAGGCCGTGAAACTGCAACCGATCGAATTCCCGGAACCGCGCATACGCCAGGTGGTGCGTGCCAAGGACAACAAGCAGGAGGAAAAACTTCATGCCTCGTTGTTGGAGATCCAAAAGGAAGATCCCACCATTGTGCTCAAATACGATCGCGAAACTTCAGAGCAATTGATCGGTGCACAGGGTGAGCTACATCTCAACCTTTTGAAGTGGAAGCTCGATCATCTGTACAAGGTCGAAGCGGTGTTCAGCAGTCCGCGCATCCCTTATCGCGAAACGATCCGTAAGAGCGCCGATGCCATGTACCGCCATAAGAAACAGACCGGGGGCGCCGGCCAGTTCGGCGAAGTGCATCTGCGCATTGAACCGTGGTATGAAGGAATGCCTGAACCTACCGGCGTAAGCGTGCGCGGAAAAGAGACCCATGAACTGCCGACCGGTGGTGTGCTCGTGTTCTACAACTGCATCGTTGGTGGTGTCATCGACAATAAGTTCATGCCGAGCATCCTCAAAGGTGTAATGGAGAAAATGGAAAAAGGTCCATTGACAGGATCGCCTGCGCGTGATGTGCGAGTAGTGGTCTACGATGGAAAAATGCATCCCGTGGACAGCAACGACATCAGCTTCAAGATCGCCGGTATGATGGCGTTCAAGGAAGCGTTCGTCAACGCCGCGCCACAGCTCATGGAACCGATACAGGAAGTGGAAGTGCGGGTACCCGCCGACCTCATGGGCGAGGTGATGACCGATCTGCAAAGCCGCCGCAGCATCGTGCTCGGTGTGGATAGCGTGGGCCGTTACCAGATCATCCGCACACACACGCCGCTGGCAGAACTCGATCGCTATAGCACAACGCTGCGCAGCCTTACGCAAGGCCTTGGTACGTACACTGAAAAATTCCATGCGTACCAACAGGTACCTGCGGAATTACAGAGCAAACTGGTGAGCAGCAACAAGGAGGAACTCGTGGCTTAGTTCACGACCGATCAGGTCACACTGGTGATCTATCCGTACCATTTGGAAGCCCCGCATTATCGCGGGGCTTCCGGTTATTGATTGCGTACTGCACAGTCTGCGATGATCCATCCTTACTTGGAAGAACATCCATTGCCTGGCCGAAGATCGATGGCCGCGCCGTGGATCTGCGTAAGCGATAGCAGTGGAAAGCCCACAGGCGGCTTTGCGCCGCGGACTTGGAACGTATAGCGCGACCCAGCTGGTGCCGCTGGAAGCGGGAACAGCAGGGGCACGCCCAAACTATGGACGAACGAAACCGCCGGTGCCTTCGCTCAGATCGACCCTGTCGTTCTCGGGATCGGTATCGGCCAGGCGATCGAAGGGATCCAGCACTATCGAAAGAAGATCGGCGATCTTGCCAGGTATCTCAAAGCCATGGACAGGATCGGTCCACTGCCAGGCGGGCAGCGCGGTGAACGTGAATTCTTCGGAGCCCGCAGGCTTTTGCGCGCGCATGAGCGAGACCGGAACATGGAAATATTCCTTGCTGCCATTGCGTGTGGTGATCTCCACATCGATCGGCATGAGCATCTCCTCGTTGCGCTGAAGTACGATCTGCAGCCTGCCATCCACCTCGGTGATGCTTTTTATCCCATAGTCCAGCTTGCGGGTGGTGTTGATCCATTGATCGAAATACCAATCGAGCTCTACGCCGCTCTGCTTCTCCATCACGCGTTCAAAGTCGATCGGCTCAGGATGCTTGAAGCCGCAGACATCGAAGAACCGGAGCAGGCCGGCAGCGATGTTC
>JAEYYE010000158.1 GCA_023430945.1 Bacteroidota bacterium | reverse complement strand
GATGAACCCGGGGTGAACAAGTTGATCCGCGCAGCGTATCGCTTGCTGAAACTGCGCACCTATTTCACCGCAGGAGAGAAGGAAGTGCGCGCGTGGACGATCCACGAAGGCGATACCGGCCCGAAAGCCGCCGGTGTGATCCACAGCGATTTCGAGAAAGGGTTCATCCGCGCGGAAGTGATGAGCTACGACGATTTCGTGCGCCTCGGCAGTGAAGCGGCATGCCGCGCAGCTGGGAAACTACGCGTGGAAGGGAAGGAGTACGTGGTGCAGGATGGTGATGTGATGCACTTCCTGTTCAACGTGTGATCACCTTCAGCCGCGCTTTCTCCAGCCGGAACCGCACTTCATGCCCGATCTCGATCGGTTCACCATCCAGATGTGCGACAATTCCTTCCTGATGGACGATCGCTTCTGTCGCCGGGATGTTCTTCACATACGGACTGCGGTCTGCGCGATGCGTATAGATATCCATGAAGGCCTTGATCAGCGGAAGAAATGCGGGTTTGCGCACCAGCCGCAGTTCCGCGATCCCATCGTCGGGCAGCGATCCCGGACTGATGTCTGCGCCATTGCCGAATTCGCGCGTGTTGGCGAACACGAGCATCAGCAGTTCATCCTTGATCACCTCGCCGTTCACGTGCACTTCCACCGGCATCGCCTTCGAGGAAAGAATGTCCTGAAGAATGATCTTCGCGTAACCCCACATGCCACGCTTTTCCGATCGATCGAACTTGTGCGCCACACGCGCATCGAACCCGATCCCGGCGGTGCCAAGGAAAAGCCGGTCGTTCAGGTAACAGACGTCCATCGGCCGCTGTTTTCCGGTGAATGCAAGATCGAGCGCTTTCAGCGGAGCCAGCGGAATGCCGAGCGATCGCGCATAGCCGTTTCCCGAGCCCATCGGCACGATCCCCAAGGGCAGTCCCGATCCCACGAGGCCGCAGGCGATCGCGTTCAACGTACCATCGCCACCCGCGCTGATCACGCGATCGACGCCATCAGCGATCGCTTTCTGCGCGAACGCACTTCCATCACCGGCCTTTGCGATGATCGACACATCCAGCGAATGACCGAGCTTTTCCGCCAGATCGTGTGCGTGATCGACGATGCTTTCCGCCTTGCGTTTGCCCGACCGCGGGTTGATGATCAGCGCGATCTTCATGGACGATCGGGCTGATGGACGAGTTCGCCGCGACGCATGTGTCCGTTGAATTGCTGGATCGCGGCCTTCAACCGCAATTCCATTTCCGCTGTAATGGTTGGATCGGCCGCTTGATCGGAAAGTGGTTCCACACTTACCATGCTTTCACCATCGAACCGGATCTGCGCTTCACCACCGATCGCATTGTACATCGCATTGCTGCGCACGATCGCGATCGGCATTCCGGGATCCTTCAACGCCGATGCGCCAAAACTGAAGAAAGGTTTTTCGTATCCGATCATCTCCAGCAGTGTGGGAAGGATGTCGATCTGTTGTGTCACGCGCCTGCTTTCGCTTGGCACGATCGATTTCGGGGAGAAGTAGACCATCGGGATCCAGTAATCGATCGCGGCGGAATAGTTCTGTCCGGTGCGCTCGATGTCGGCCGTGTGATCGGAGGTGATCACGAAGATCGTGTTTTCGTACCACGGCATTTTTTCAACGGTCGAGAAGAAGCTGCGCAACGCATCGTCCGTGTAACGCAATGTAGCGTGGATCGGAAGTGTGCCGCCCTGGAAACGATCCGCATCGCCGGGCGGAAGTTCGTACGGATGATGCGAGCTCAGCGTGAACAAGCAGCTCACGAACGGCTGCTTTTCGCGATCAAGTTCATTCGCCCAAAACTGCAGAAAAGGCCTGTCGCGGATGCCCCAATGTCCGTCGTGATCGCGTTCTTGGTCGGGATATTCGTTCAGCCCCACATACCGATCGAAACCAGCCGATCGCGCAAAACCATCAAAGCCCATCGTGCCATTCCTTCCGCCGTGGAAAAAGCTGCTGGAATAACCTTCCGGGCCGAGCACATTCGCGATCGAAGTGAACGGCGTGCTCGCGTATGGCGAAGTGATGAATGCTTCGTTCATCATCTCCGGAAGGCTTGCGAGGATCGCTGGGATCCCATCGATGCTGCGGCGTCCGTTCGCGTAAGCGCGGGTGAAGTTCAAGCCTTGTCCCATCAATGAATCCAGGAAAGGCATGTGGCCTTCGCCACCGGAAAATCGCGCGCTGTAGACGGCCGAGAAACTTTCAAGGACGATGATGCAGATGTTGGGTTTGCCCTTCGGCGGGCTCAGGGTGACATTGTTGTGGATCACCGGCCAGATCCGATCGGCTTCTTCCTGGGACATGTACTGCCGATCTTCCAGCGTGGGTTTTCCGAGCGTCATCAGCATGGTGAACGGCGTGTTCAGCACGATCGGAAGCCGCTCCGCACCGCCATATTTCGCCGCATCGAGCACCTGCAGCGGGATCAATTGAAAGCCGCCGCGTGAGGCGATGAAGATCAACGCGATCGCAGCGCAACGCCACGCGAATTTCTTCCAACGTTGTACGGTCGGCGGAGCGATCCAATTTTCCGATCGGCGATAGAACCAAGCGATCGATAATAGCGCTGCCAGGTATATCAGCAGAATGTGCCAGTAGTCGCGCAGGAAAGCGGGAGCGAGGTTCACCGTATCGCCGCCGGACAATAGAAAGCCGAGAAAATCCGCTGTGGATCGTTTCAGCGTGAAGCCGTAGTAACCCAGATCGACGCATTGGAAGAAAAGCGCGATCGCGTTCACGAGTAGGAACACCGCGAACTGGATCCAGCGGAAAGTTCCTTGCGGACGCGGCTGGATCACGAAGAGCAGGATCCACGGAAGATTGGTCCACGCGATGGCGCTGAGATCGAAACGAAGGCCACCGAGAAAGGCGATCAACGGCGGATCGGGGAAGAGCGCTGCGTTGTATGCCCAGAAGAGAACGCGCAGCAGCGAATAGATCACCAGTAACGCGCCCAACCGCAAAAGCAGAACGGCGAAAGGCGAAATGGATCTGGATCGGGGAACAGTGCCCATGAAGCGCTGCGAAGATCGCTCGATCGGCGGATCGAAGGTTCGGGCGGATCCCTGTCAGGTCGTGGCTGCGCCTGCAAGTCCTCGCTGCTCTGCGGGCTTTCCGGCTGCGCCACTTACGCGGTTCCGGCACTGGCGCAGAGAACTTTGGTCATTGATCGGATCATCCGGCAGATCGGATTTTGCGCAAGGGATAGAAGTGGAAACCCCACAGGCCGTGCATTTTGACGGCCGCGGAGTTGGAACGGATAGCCCGGTGCCGCTGTACCTGAGGCCATAAGCCGAAGGAACATCGGCATGCGCCCTAATCCTTGTCCTATGTCCCAAGACAGTTGACGGTTGCCCTGGTCCTGAGACGCATTCAGCAACGGTCATGGGACATAAGCCCTGGGACAAGCCAGTTCAAACGCAGTAAAGGCTTTCAATTATCTGATCCTCTGATCCTCTGATCGGATCAAGCTTCCTGCATCTTCTTTTGTGAACGTTTCCGTTCGTTCTCGTCCAGGTAGATCTTGCGGATGCGCAGGCTCTTGGGCGTCACCTCCAGGTACTCGTCCTCGGCGATGTATTCCATGCACTCTTCCAGGCTCATCTTGATCGCCGGTGCGATCGCGGTCTTGTCGTCGCTTCCGCTGGCGCGCATGTTCGTGAGCTTCTTCACGCGGATCACATTCACACCGAGTTCTTCGCCGGGCTTCGGGCTTTCACCGATCACCTGACCAGCGTAGACTTCCTCGCCGGGTTCTACGAAGAACTTGCCGCGGTCCTGCAGCTTGTCGATCGCATAGGCGATGGCGGTGCCTGTTTCGGCGCTCACGATGCAGCCCGGGCGTGGTGTGGCGATCTGCCCTTTGAACGGTTCGTAGCCTTTGAAGCGGTGCGCGATGATCGCTTCACCTTCCGTCTGAGTGAGCAGCACGTTGCGCAGGCCGATGATGCCGCGCGCGGGGATCGCGAACTCCAGCACCGTGCGATCGCTCTTTTGTTCGATGTTAAGGATGTCGCCCTTGCGTCGCGTCACCTGGTCGATCACGCGTGAACTGAATTGCTCGGGTACCTGCACGGTGAGGTGTTCGATCGGTTCGTGCTTCTGGCCGTCAACTTCCTTGAAGAGCACCTGCGGCTGGCCGAGCTGGAACTCATAGCCTTCGCGCCGCATGGTCTCCACCAGGATCGAGAGATGCAAAATGCCGCGGCCGAACACCAGCAATCGATCGGGCGAATCGGTCTCCTTGATGCGCATCGCGAGGTTCTTCTCGATCTCCTTGAACAGGCGATCGCGCACGTGGCGGCTGGTGACGAACTGGCCTTCGCGCCCGAAGAACGGCGAGTTGTTGATCGTGAAGAGCATGCTCATCGTGGGCTCATCCACCTGGAAACGGGGGAGACCTTCGGGTGCTTCCGCATCGGCGATCGTGTCACCGATGTCGAAACCTTCAAGGCCCATCACGGCAACGATCTCGCCGCTGCCGATCGGTTCCTTTACCTTGATCTTTCCAAGACCTTCGAAGGTCATCAATTCCTTCACCTGGCCTTTCACATGTGTGCCGTCGTTCTTCACGAGTGTTACCTGCTGGCCGGGTTTGATCGTTCCGCGGGTGATCCTTCCCACTGCGATCCGGCCCTGGAAACTGCTGTAGTCAAGTGAAGTGATGCGCATCTGCAGCGAACCATCCACTTTTTTCGGTGCGGGGATCTTCTCGAGGATCACGTCCAGCAGGTGGCTTACGTCCTCGGTGGGCGCCTTCCAATCCGGACCCATCCAACCGTTCTTGCTGCTGCCGTAAACGGTGGGGAAATCCAATTGATCCTCGTTGGCATCCAGCGCGAACATCAGATCGAACACCGCTTCGTGCACCTCTTCGGGCGTGCAGTTCGGCTTGTCCACCTTGTTGATCACCACCACCGGCTTCAGACCCAGTTCGATCGCTTTGCCGAGTACGAAGCGCGTCTGCGGCATCGGCCCTTCAAAGGCATCCACCAGCAGGATCACGCCATCGGCCATGTTGAGCACGCGCTCCACCTCGCCACCGAAGTCACTGTGGCCGGGTGTGTCGATGATGTTGATCTTCACGCCCTTGTAGCGCACGCTCACGTTCTTGGAAAGGATCGTGATCCCGCGCTCGCGCTCCAGGTCGTTATTGTCCAGCAGCAGGTCCTTCACCTCCTCGTTCACGCGGAACAGCTGGCATTGGTGCAGGATCTTGTCCACGAGGGTGGTCTTGCCGTGATCGACGTGGGCGATGATGGCGATGTTGCGCAGTTCGGTCATATTCCTTCGCTCTTGGTACCAAAAAACCGCCGCTTCCCTCACAGGTGTCGTGGGGCCCCGGCGGTTAAAGGCCCGCGAAGGTAACGCTTTTCTCCAGATCGGCCGGTGCTTGCTATCTTTGCGCCGCCTGTTCGAAAGAGCGGTGCACGCCGGCCCCGTAGTTCAATTGGATAGAATGACAGATTCCGGTTCTGTTGGTTACAGGTTCGAGTCCTGTCGGGGTCACAAGTGAAGCGTCCGCAAGGGCGCTTTTTTGTTCTGGGCGCCTGATCCGGCTCTTCGCTGTAGCCGCCCCGCAGTACTGCGGGGCGTTACGG
>JAEYYE010000122.1 GCA_023430945.1 Bacteroidota bacterium | reverse complement strand
TACTGCACAAGAAGTGGAACTGGATCATCTGCAGCGGGCCCGCATTCCGATCGGTAGAATTTTCCCGGATCATGTCGCCTATGTGGATCACGATGGAAGCATTCGATCGCAAGGCGAAGGGGAACTGTTGATCGGTGGTCCACAGGTGAACGGAGGATATTTGAACGATCCGGTGGCGACCGCCAAAGCGTTCATCGAGTATAACGGAGTGCAGTTGTACCGCAGCGGCGATCTGGTGAACATCGATCCCGGTGGAACGATCGATCTCATTGGCCGGAAGGACGATCAGGTGAAAGTGATGGGCCACAGGATCGAACCGGCCGAGGTGGATCATGTGCTTGGGCCGGCGATCGCCCCGGCGAGGTCGATCACGCTTGCGGCGGAGATCAACGGATCGAGAAGATTGGTCACTTTCATCGATCACGATATGGATCCGGCTCAGCTCTTCGATCTGCTTCGCGCGCGGCTGCCGCATTACATGGTGCCCGAGCGGATCGTTCCCGTGGCGGGGTTCACATATTCCACAAGTGGCAAGCTCGATCGCCGGGCTCTTCTTGAAAGGCTTGGGCGGACGGAGTGATCGCATCGGCGATGTTTTGCATTTTTGCGGGGAACTCGTGTTGGCATGAAGGAGAAAGCTGGCGTTCACGCCCTGATCATCGATCGGATAAGGGATCGGTTGATCCGGTTGGGCATGAAGGAGAGCGAGGTGACGACCGACCTCGACCTGGTGCGTTCGGGTGTGCTGGATTCGTTGAGCTTCGTGGACCTGATCGGTGATCTTGAATCCGCGAGCGGAAAGCAGGTCGATCTGGAGAAAGCGCTGGAACGCAAGGGCGCCACCACGGTGAAGGCGATCGTTGAACTCTTCGAGGGATGAGCGGCGAACCACGGATCTCCTACATCACCGATCCCGCCGATCCGCGGTTGGAGCGATTGATCCCCATGTTCGAGGATCTGCATGAAGTGATGCACCGGCATGGCATGCTGCTGAAACTCGCGCCCAACGGGGCCCGCCTCTGGCTCGATGGTTTTCGTACAGGCCTGGAACGGTTCAGCAGGATGGTGATCGCCGAAGCCGATGGCGCGGTGATCGGCTTCACCTGCGGATCGATGAAACTGGCGCCGGAATACCTCGGTGGTGAGCGTATCGGCCATTGGACCCACCTTTACGTGGACCATCAACACCGGCTTTCAGGCGTGGCGCGCAGGATGACCGCGTTGCTGCATGAATGGTTCGAACAGAAAGGCGTGCGCAACATCGAGACGCAGGTGGTGGTGGAACATCCCAGTTCGGTGCCTTTCGTGGGATCGTTCGGTTACGTGATGGAATGGTACAACTTCAGGCGGCTCACTTGATTGTGCCTGATCTTGCCAGCTGGCCCGCACGTTCCGGCGTGATGCCAGGCGACCGCATCCTGTTGATGGCGGATGTAACCAGGCTGGCCTGGGTCTTCAGGAGATCGCGTGCGAAATTCCATCCGGATATGCTGCTTGATGCGTTCCTGCAGCGGATCGGCGAAAGCGGAACGCTCGTGGTGCCCGCCTTCAACTATGATCTCAAGAGCGGTGAATCCTTCGATCGGGCGCGAACACCCACGATCTCGGGTGCGCTCGGGCAGGCGGCGTTGGAAGATCCGCGAGCCCGGCGCACAGCGCATCCGCTGCATTCATTCGCTGTTGCGGGTTCGTTGCAGGGTGTATTCCTTGCTTCGAGCGATCCCGGCAGTTTCGGGCCCCGATCACCGTTCGCGTTGTTGAGGGAGCATTCGTTCAAATTGCTTGCGATCGATCTTCCCCTCGAGCCCGCCTTCACCTACGTGCATCACGTGGAGGAAATGGCGAAGGTGAACTATCGCACGCAGCACAGGTTCCATGTGCGGTACACCGATGTTGATGGCAGCACGACGGATCGCGTTTTCGAACTCTACGCCAAAAGACCGGGGTACGTGAATTCGTTCACTGCGCTCGAACCGATCCTGCGAGCCAAAGGGGTAATGCATGAAGTGGAGATCGATGGAGTTCGGGAGATCCAGATCGATCTGGCGGCGGCCCACGCGGTGATCGAAGAGGACATCAGGGAAAATTCGGCGCGCAGCATCGTTCACTTCAAATTGAAATGGTGGCTTCGCGATCTGTTGAAGCCGTTGATCCAAGGAATGCGACCTTCGCGTTCAGCTTTGCTTCTGGGGAAAGATGCTGCTGGTCTACATGGATGAACCTTCGCCTCGTGCGAAGTACGTGATGGAGCACGTGCTACACCAGATGCTGGGTTGGGATCTGATGATCGTGGATGATGCGGAGACGTTCCGCAGCAGTGGCGGCCCCAAATTGTTCTACGGCCGATCCGATCCCGGTGCCGGCGTTTTTCATATCCCCGCAAGCGGCTGGTTGAACGAAACCGGGATCCGTCCGTTCGAGCCGGAATTGGTCATGGATGGAGAACTGCCGGTGATCTTCATGGACCAAAATGGTTTTGACCTGTTCGCAGCGGTTTTCTATCTGATCAGCCGCTTCGAGGAATACCTCGATCACGAAAAGGACCAGCATGGAAGGATGCGTTCACGTGATCATTTCGTGGTGAAGCATGAACTCGCCGGCCTGCCGATCATGGATCATTGGATCATGCGAACGGCCCATGCGATCCGATCGCAATTCCCCGAACTTCCTGCGCCCGAACGGCATTACCAGCATGTGGTCACCGCCGACATCGATAATGGACTGAAATACCTCGGCCGGCCTTTCTGGAAACAAGGCGGCGCTGCCTTGCGCGATCTGGTGAAGGGTTCACCTTCACTGGCCCAGGAAAGGATCGCTGTTCTGCGCGGGGCAAGACCGGATCCCTTCGCCGATCAGAGCGTATTGATCGAGGCCGCCCGATCCAAGGGCGTGGCGCGCACGATCGCCTTCGTGCTGGTGGAAGGTCGCGGTGCCTTCGATCATGCAGCGAACATCGATCATGAGCAGATGCGTAATGCCATTGGCGAGCTTGCAGGTGAGATCGAGATCGGCATACATCCTTCCTATGAAAGCAGTGTGCGGCCCGGTACCATCGCCCGGGAAAAGCAACGGCTGCACGCCTCCGCCGGTGTTCCGATCCGTACGAGCCGGCAACATTTCCTGCGCTGGAGGATGCCTGATACCCTTCGTGAGCTCGAAGCGGAGGGCATTCTTGAAGATCATTCCCTCGGCTTCAGCGACCGGATCGGTTTCCGCGCCGGTACCTGCACGCCATTCCGTTGGTATGATCTGCAACAGGAGCGGGTTTCCGATCTTGTGTTGCACCCGTTCGCCGCGATGGATAGCGCACTGCACGATCACATGGGGATGCGTCCGAAGGAAGCTGCTGCGGCGATGCTCGCCATGAGCGGGGCTGTGCGCGCGGTGAACGGCACGTTCGTGAGCGTCTGGCACGATCGGTTCCTTAGCGGACATGGCGAGCGGAAGGGGTGGCCGGAAGCGTTCAAACAGGTTCGTGAAGCAGCCGCACCATGATCGAACATATTCCGCATGCGGAGATCGATAAAAAGTGGTGGGACAAGCAATTGCTCGCGTGCGGCAACCGCATGTGGTATGCGCAAAGCTGGGTGCTCGATCGTACAAGTCCGGGTTGGGATGCCCTGGTCGAAAATGGTTCCGGTGCGATCATGCCACTTACCTGGCGCCGGAAATTCTCCTTCAAATACCTCTTCCAACCTTACGGATCACAGCAGCTCGGAGTATTCGCACCGCATTATTCAAAGCGGATCGGTGAGGAATTCCTTCAAGCTATTCCTTCGGAATTCAAGTTGATCGACATCGCGTTGAACGAAGTGATGATCGATCTTGAGAGCGATCGGTACACGATCACAGGACTGGATCAGCAAGTGCTGCCGCTCGATCGGCCGATCGACGAACTGCGTGCGGGGTATTCCAAGGGACATCGCAGGAATCTGAAGGATCGTTCCGTCGAAGTCGAACAGGAGATCACCGCCGGTGAATTCACAGCGCTCTTCAAGAGTACCACGGCAAAGCGTTTCAAGAGTGGAACTCCACTTGATCATGCCACTTTGGAACAGGTGATCGAGATCGCGACCAGGCTTGGCCAATGTTCGATCCATGGCATCAGGAGTGAAAAAAAGCTCATGGCGGCGGCGTGCTTCATGGAATGGGAGGGCCGGTCGATCTTCTACAAATCCGCCGCGGATCCTGGTTTCCTGCACATGAAACCGATGTTCAGGATAACCGATCATTACATCGCGATGCACGCCGGATCGGGCATCGTGCTTGACTTCGCGGGATCGAACACGGCATCGGTGGCGCGGTTCAATTCCGGTTTCGGTGCGGTGCGGAAGGTATATTTACGCCTTCAGCGGAATTCGCTCCCGCCTCCCTTCAAATGGTTCAAATGAAGTGCCCATGGTAATGGAACTCGCAAGGCAGCAGAGCCTGGTGAACCAATTCATCGCCGAGCTGCGTGATGTGGAGATCCAGAAGGATCCGATGCGCTTTCGCAGGAATCTGGAGCGGGTGGGCGAGGCGATCGCGCTGGAGTTGAGCCGGGTGCTCGACTATTCCACCAGCGAAGTGATCACGCCATTGGGCGTGGCGTATTGTTCCATGTTGAAGGAACAACCGGTGCTCGCGCCGATCCTTCGTGCGGGACTGCCGTTGCACCAGGGCCTGTTGAATTATTTCGATCGGGCCGAGAGCGCTTTCATCAGCGCATACCGCAAACACCGCAGGGGCGAAGATGCGTTCGAGATCGAGGTGGAATACCTATCGAGCCCATCGCTGGAGGATCGTGTGTTGGTGCTTATCGATCCGATGCTGGCCACGGGCCGCAGCATGGTGCATTGTTATCGCGCGCTGTTGCGCATGGGCAGGCCGCGTGCGATCCACGTGGTATCCGCCATCGCAAGTACCGAAGGAGTCGAGTATGCGAAACGGCATCTTCCACCGGGCACGCGCTATTGGATCGGCGTGATCGATGAGGAGATGACGGCACAGGCCTACATAGTGCCGGGCTTGGGCGATGCCGGCGATCTGGCATACGGCGCCAAGATCTGATGAAGACGATCCTTGAAGTGGCCCTGATCCTCTTCACCAGCATGGTGAAGTTCGCGTTCTCGCCGCTTCTTTCGCTCAGTCTCGGTTACGATCTGGTCGAAACCATCATCATCACCGGCATCGGTGGCTGCATCGGTGTCACCGTTTTCTTTCTGGGCAGTGGCTGGATCCTTGGCCGCATGGAGGATAGGCGTATGAACGCTGTGCTGCTCGGTCGCCGCCGTGGCCGCCGATCGTTCACACGCACCAACAAGTTGATCGTGAAAGTGAAGCGCAACCAGGGCCTGCACGGCCTCGCGGCGCTTACACCAGTGCTGATCTCCATTCCGATCGGCACCATTCTCGCTGCGCGCTATTTCAGGAACGACAAGCGAACGCTACCGATCCTGTTCTCTTCGGTGCTCGTTTGGGACATCATCCTGAGCAGTTTCTGGAATCTTACGCAGTGAGGAAATACTCGCATCTCTTTTTCGATCTCGATCACACGCTCTGGGACTTCCGTGCGAATTCACGCGAAACATTGCGTGAGCTGTATGCGGAAGAAGATCTGAATTCCCTCGGCGTACCGGATCAGGATGCGTTCATTGCATCTTTTGAAGAAGTGAACGAAGGGCTTTGGTCGCGTTACGAGGCCGGCCGGTTGCACCGCGATGTGTTGCGGATCCTCCGCTTCAGGAATACGTTGATGCATTTCGCGATCCGTGATCAACGGCTTGCCGATCGGCTGGCGCGCAAGTACCTCGAACGCTGTCCGTACAAACCGGTGCTGATGCCCGGTGCTCGACGCTTGTTGCAGGACCTTGATGAACATTACCGGATGCACATCATCACCAACGGGTTCGACGCAGTGCAGGCGATCAAGGTGAGAAGCAGTGGGATCGTGCACCTGTTCGCCTCTGTGATCAGCAGCGAAAAGGCAGGGGTGAAGAAACCCGATCCGAAGATCTTCGATCTTGCGCTGAAGGTCTCCGGGGCGCGCAAGGAGGAATGCCTCATGATCGGCGACAATCCGTATGCGGACATGATCGGTGCGCGGCGAGCCGGCTGGGACCATGCACATTTCGCGGCGGAATGTGAGCCCGATCCTGAAGCGACCTACACGGTGAAGGAGCTTGATGAGCTGCGAGCGATCCTACTGCCGTGAAGCCGCATCGGGCTGGAAGATGTATTCCTTGGTCGAACGCGTACCATTGATGTGGCTGTGCCGTAAGAGCCGCACCATGGAAGTGCTCGGCACCACCCCGCGGTAACTGATCTCGCCTTTTTCCGGATGTGTCCTGAAGAAGATGCTGTCGCCCTGAACGGTTACCGGCACGTTGTACCAGCCCATCACCGGATCGCCGATCGCATCCTGGCGCAGGTAGGCGGGCAATTCGTTCGCTACATCCTGCATCCCATTGATCAGCACGGCATGGCCGTTGGGGAAGAACCGGATCAGGTAGACCACATCCTGCACCTGTTCCTTGTAATGCCCATCGAAGCGGATCCCCAATTCGCTCAACGGGGTAGTTGGAACTCCGATCGTGGTGGCCGTGTCCTCCGATCGGTCTTCAACCTTTTCTCCATTGCCTTCATTCCCACATGCTGCAAGAATGATGGGGATGCACAACAGCAGGATCTTCTTCATTGGTTCTCCTTGAACTTCGCGATCACCGTGATGGAGCCACTTACCTTCTCACCGAGCTTCACCTTCACATCCGCATCGAGCGGCAGCAGAACATCCACACGCGAACCGAATTTGATGAAGCCGAATTCCTTTCCTTGTTGAACGGTTTCGCCTTCACGGCTGTAGGTGACGATGCGCCTTGCAAGCGCCCCGGCGATCTGGCGGAAAAGAACCTCGCCGTATTTCGGATGCTTCACCACCACGGTGCTCCGTTCGTTCTCCGTGCTCGATTTCGGGTGCCATGCCACGAGGTATTTACCCGGATGGTATTTGTAGTACGAGGTCGTTCCGCCGATCGGGTACCAGTTCACATGCACGTTCAGTGGCGACATGAAGATGCTTATCTGGATCCGTTTTCCTTTGAAATATTCGGTCTCCTCAACAGTTTCGATCGTAACCACTTTACCATCGGCAGGTGCCAGCACGTGTGGATCATCGATCGAACTGATGCGTGAGGGAACGCGGAAGAAATAGATGATGATCGCATACACCAATAGGATGGCGGCGGTAACGATCACCCGCAGCGTGAGCGGCATGATACCCCACCACCAGATGGCGAAGATCACTGCCGCCACAACGAATGTGCTCAGCAGCAGGGTGGGTGTACCTTCACGGTGAAGCCGCATGTTCCGATCCTTTCAACGCGGCCAAAGATAGCGGCAGTCCTCAATGGACGAGCCGCAGGAAGATGAGCACGGCGGGGGCCGCGAGAAGCAGGCCATCGAACCGATCGAGTATGCCGCCGTGGCCGGGCAGTATCACGCCGGAATCCTTCACACCACGCGCACGTTTCAGGGCCGATTCGAACAGATCGCCGAGCGTGGCCATCACCCCGATGATCGCCCCGCAACCGAGCCACTCCGCTACCGACAGAAAATCATTGAACGAAGAGAGGAAGTAGGCTACGCCCATGGTGAGCGCCACGCCACCGACGAAACCTTCCACGGTCTTGTTGGGTGATACGGCCGGCATCAACTTGGTGCGGCCGATCGTTCTTCCTACAAGGTAGGCTCCCGTGTCGTTGGTCCAAAGCATGATCATGAAGCCGAGGAACATCCATGGATCGTAATGGAACATGTGCGGCAATGAACCGAAAGGCACACCTACAAGGCAGATCACCAGCAGCACGCTGCTCAAACCTTTCACCGGCGGAATGCTGAGATTCAACGCGACCGCGACAGAAGCCAGCAAAAGAGCGAATCCCGTTGCGGCCGAATGCACCACATTCCATTCGGCGCTGAAGGCATCCATGGTAACGGTGAGGTACATGATGGTGGCCGCTACGATGCTCCAGAACACCGGGGGGGCATCATCTTCTCCCCATACCAGCACATGCATCTCCCGCGCGGCGATCATGCACACCGGCAGGAACAGGAGCGTGGTGGTGGTGATCCCTGAGAATGCCGCCCAGATGACGACAAGTACGTAGATGCTCCCAGTGATCGCCCTTACATGGATCTCCTTCACGCTTCGTGATCTTTGCGCACAATGTACAGGGCGCGGACCACATCATCGCGATCCACGTACACGCGGGTCTCGCTCAAAGGTGGGTAGGGGGTGGATCGATGATCCATGATCACCACCGGAATGCCGTGTTCCTCCAGCAATCCGCGCACGATCTCCGCTTCATGGGAAGAACCAGTACTGAGTATCAGTGTCCAGTTCCCCATCGTTGGATGTTGCGGATTCAGGCTTTCACCGTTCCGGTGCCGGCTGCGCCAGGGATCGGATCGTTGGGCTCGCTCACGCTCGGCTTCGGATGGCCATTGGTACCCGGCACGGTGGCGTGCGGCATGGTGGGGAAGGGACGATCCCCGAAGATCTTCTCCAGATCCTCCTTGAAGATCACTTCCTGCTCCAGCAATTGGTTCGCCAGGCGCGTGAGCTTGTCCTTGTTCTCGGTGAGGATCCGTTTTGCACGTGCATACTGGCCTTCGACCATCTTGCTCACTTCCTGGTCGATCGTGCGGGCCGTTTCCTCACTGTATGGTTTGCCGAACGAATATTCGTTCTGGCCCGAGCTGTCGTAATAGCTCACGTTGCCGAGCTTCTCGTTCAACCCGTACATGCTCACCATGGCATACGCCTGCTTGGTCACCTTTTCCAGATCGCTCAGGGCTCCGGTACTGATCTTGCCGTAGACCACATCCTCCGCCGCCCGGCCGCCGAGCGCCGCGCACATCTCATCGAGCATCTGTTCGGTGGTGGTGAGGTGGCGTTCTTCGGGGAGATACCATGCAGCACCGAGCGATCGGCCACGCGGCACGATCGTCACCTTCACAAGCGGACTGGCGTGTTCCACCAGCCAGCTTACAGTGGCGTGGCCGGCCTCGTGATAGGCGATCGCTCGCTTCTCATCGGCGGTGATGATCTTGTTCTTCTTCTCCAGCCCGCCCACCACGCGATCCACGGCATCGAGGAAATCCTGGCGGTCCACGGATTTCTTCTTCTTCCGCGCGGCGATCAATGCGGCTTCATTACAAATGTTCGCGATGTCCGCTCCGCTGAATCCCGGCGTCTGCTTCGCGAGGAAATCAACGTCGATCGAACTGGTGTCGAGTTTCAGTGGTTTCAAGTGGACCTTGAGGATCTCCTTCCGTTCGTTCAGATCGGGCATATCCACGAAGATCTGCCGGTC
This sequence comes from Bacteroidota bacterium, assembly GCA_023430945.1. GTDB lineage: Bacteria > Bacteroidota > Bacteroidia > Flavobacteriales_F > PHOS-HE28 > PHOS-HE28. The sequence continues at coordinate 6,443 of JAEYYE010000122.1, read as the reverse complement.
GAAACGGCCTGCGCGCATCAGGGCGCGATCGAGCACATCGGCCCGGTTGGTGGCACCGATCAGGATAACGCCGCTGTTCGTTCCGAAGCCGTCCATTTCGGTGAGCAGCTGGTTCAGCGTATTCTCTCGTTCGTCGTTCGCGCCCATGCTCACGCTTCGGCCACGCGCTCTTCCGATCGCATCGATCTCATCGATGAAGATGATGCTGGGTGCCTTTTCCTTCGCCTGCTTGAACAGATCGCGCACACGGCTTGCACCCACACCTACGAACATCTCCACGAAATCCGATCCGCTCAACGAGAAGAACGGCACTTGTGCTTCACCCGCGATCGCTTTCGCCAGCAGAGTTTTCCCGGTCCCAGGCGGGCCCACGAGCAACGCGCCTTTGGGGATCTTGGCCCCCAGGTCGGTGTATTTCTTCGGTGTCTTCAGGAAATCCACGATCTCCTGCAATTCCTCCTTCGCCTCGGCAAGGCCTGCCACATCGTTGAAGGTGATGTTGGTGCTCTTGCCACCTTCGAATACCTGCGCGCGGCTTTTGCCGATGTTGAAGATCTGTCCGCCAGGGCCGGCGCCGCCACCGATCCGGCGCATCACGAACACCCAGATGGCGATCATGATCCCGAAGAACAGGACCCAATTGAGGATCTCGCGCCCCCAATTGTCCTGCGTTTCGAAATCGTACGCCACTTCGTACTTCTCCGCTTCGGAGATCAACCGGTCCTTCAGCAGATCGGAGGTGCCGATGTTGAAACGGTAGTGCGGCCCGTACGTGTTCTGTCCGGTGATCGGCGAACCCTTGATCTTGCTGGCGTGCGGTTCCTTGTCCAACGCCTCTTCCTTGATGTAGACCTTCACCAACTGTTCGTTCACAACCACGATCTTCTGCACATCGCCGGCCACGAGCATATCGCGGTACTGTGCGTTGCTGATCTCCTGTGTGCTGCCGCTGTTGTATTGGAAAAGGTTGATCGACAGGATCACCAAAATGATGATCCCATAGATCCAGTAGAAGTTGAAGGAGCGTTTGGGTCTGTCCTTCTCGTTCTTGTCGTTCTTCTTATTGTTGGGGTTGGTATCCACGTTCGGTCTGGTGTACTTGGTCACGCCACGTTATCATAGCTCGTACGGGCGGCGTCCCCCCACAAGTCTTCCAAGGCATAGAATGAACGCTTGTCGCGGTGGAAGATGTGTACCACCACGTTCACGAAGTCCATCAGGATCCATTCGGAATTGCGCTCACCTTCGGTATGCCATGGCTTTTCACCTGCCCGTTCACGAGCGAACTTCTGCACCGATCCATTGATCGCCTCCACCTGGGTGGCTGAATCGCCATGGCAGATCAGGAAGTGATCACAAACGGTATTCGGTACATCGCGAAGGTCCAGGTGTACTATGTCTTTGCCTTTCACTTCCTGGATGCCTGCAACAATGGCATCCACCAAGCGGGCGGCAGAGTCGCCCTCAGTTTTCTTCATCCGGTATATCTTGGTCCGTTCAAAGGTACGAAGTTACCTTCCTCGCTGCGGGCAAGCCTTTCATGCCGTTCCATACACGTACAGAAGTATTCGGCAGGCTGTTGATCGAGCTTCGGTCGGCGGCCAGCACCAACAAGATCGCTGCCGAAATGCTCGCGGCCCGCGAAGTGCGCCACGGAGCGGTCATACTGGCACATGAGCAGACCGCCGGGCAGGGCCAGCGCGGCCGATCCTGGATCTCTGCGCCCGGGCAGGACCTCACTTTCAGCATGGTGGTGTTGCCCGATGGGCTTCGCGCCGACAAGCAGTTCGTGCTCAGCCGTATCGCAGCGCTCGCCGTTCATGATGTAGTGGTTTCCGCGGTGAAAGGTGAAGTGAAGATCAAATGGCCGAACGATATCCTCGTGGAAAGAAGGAAGATCGCGGGCATCCTCATACAGAACGAACTTGTGGGCGAGAACGTCTCCACATCGATCATCGGGATCGGATTGAATGTGAACAACACGGCGCTGCCGGAGGAATTGCTGGCCACCAGCCTCGCCCTGGAATGCGGCCATACGCTGGATCGATGGAAGTTGCTTTCCCAGTTCTGTGAGAAGCTCGAGCATCGATATCACCAAGCTGTCGATCAGCTTTCCGCGGAATACGCAGCGGATCTTTGGGCGCGCGGGCGTTGGGCGGAAATACTATTGGACGGTGATCCCGTGATCGCAAGGCCGATGGATGTGGACGAAGCAGGAAAGCTGATCCTGGAATTCGATGATGGATCGGTGAGGGCGCTGGGGATGGATCGGGTACGATTCGCAGGGAGGTAGCCGTAGTTACCGCTCATTGCGATCAGGCTTCCAGGGGTCGATTTGCTGAAGTGGTGAAAACCGCTACATTTGCACCCCCGCACCGGATACCGGTGCCCAAGAAAGACCACGGCGATGAAACGTACCTACCAGCCCAGCAAGCGCAAACGCACCAACAAGCACGGTTTCCGTGAGCGGATGAGTTCCGTGGCCGGCAGGGCCGTGCTCTCAGCGCGCCGCCGCACCGGCCGCAAGAAGCTCACCACCAGCGACGAGCCGAGCCACAAGTAGGCTTTTACCAAGATGCGATAAAAAGGGAGCTCATGCTCCCTTTCTTCATTTCAAGCCGAGGTGCTCCGCGATCCGATCCGGGATCGGATGGCCAAGGAGCCAGTGCCCGGCATCAAGATCCTCCTGGGTCACATGTTCCGGCGCCAGAGCCTTCAGGGCACGGCCGAGCAACGGCGGGATCACCCGATCGGATCTTCCGAAGAACAGGTGCGCCTGGATACCGTGTTCCTTCAGGTTCATAGCCACTTTCCGCAGATCGGGTTCGATCAGCCGGTAGCTAAGCCAGACATCGTGGAGCAGCTGCCTTCGCTCCCGGGCGCTGGTGTGGCGCATCACGAATTCCACCATGCGATCGTTCAGTATGTTCACTTTCCGAAGGCTTCGCACCAGGTTATGGAAACGCTCCGGCCGATCTACCAGCGTGCGGTACATGCGGCGCCCGATCGATGAAGCTGCCAATCCGCGGTACCACGGTCGCATTTTCAATCCATCGGGTGCGAGCAGAAAGGCTTGGTCGATCCGATCGGGCATCGTCTCGAGCAGGCTCAGCGCCATTCTTCCGCCAAGGCTGTATCCGATAAGACAGATCTTCTCCTGACCAAGATGATCCGCGAAGGCAGAAAAGAAATCCGCCAATTCTTTTGGGGTAAATGGATCATCGGCGCGTTTCGGATCGCCAATGCTGCTTCCGTGGAAATGCAGGTCGAACGCGTGGAAGGTGCACTTCTTCCCCAGCGAACTCCCAAGGAACCAGAAGTCGCCACCCGATCGGCTGAAGCCATGGAAGCACACGAAATGGATCGGACCGTTGCCGTAGGTGCGGTAATGGAGGTTGAAGCCGTGGGTGAATGAAGGCAAAGCCGATCAGATGATGAGATGATCAGATAATTCCTGGCTGCAAAGATCCAACCACTGTTGGAAGTCATCCGAACTTTGAAGCATGCCGAGCCGGAAGTCGATCGCGAATGAAGAGGACTGGGGCGATCAGCCCGCGCTGTTCGATACCTCGGTGAAGATCTTCCGGTATCTGGTGGTGATCTCTCCTTCGCAGGAAATGATCGCTGAGATCGCGCGATTGAAACGAAAGATCCTGGAACGGATCGGTGGGTATCGGGGGGACCGATCCGTGGCGCACATGACGTTTTTGTTCGCTTACCTGCCGATCGAATACGAGCGCGATCTGATCGAGGGGATCACGATGGGTGTTCAGGACCGAAGAGCGATCAAGATGGAGTTCGAAGGCATCCATCATTTTCCGGATCGATCAAGCATCTTCATTCAGCCGAAAGATGAAAAACCGTTGATCGAACTGCGAAAGTCGATCCGCAGAAGCTTGCACAGCAACAAGCAGCTCAAACGTTTGGGGATCCATCCCACCTCGAGTGCCTTGATCTACGTCGCGCGAAAATTGAGTCCCGATCAATTCGATCGAGCCTGGAGTGCGTTGTTCCCGCATCATTTCGATCGAACGGAAACAGTGAACGAAGTGATCCTTTTGAGAAGCGGACTGAAGGAAGGCGACAGGCACCAGATCGTTGGAAGATTCACAATGAACGCAGACCCTGCTTCCCCGATCCGCTGATCGACCGATGTTCTTCCACGACAACAGGATGTTGATGGTGTACGATGTGCGTGAGCGATAGGAGCGGCACCCCGCAAGCGAGCGGAGCGAGTGCGGAGTATAGCGGATAGCGCGACCCGAGGCTTTGCGAGGGGCACGCCCGCCCTTCGACTCTGCTCAGGGTCGATCAGATAATTGGATGAACAGAAGATGAGATGATCCCAATGCGGGGGATGGAAGCGTCGCTCGCAGGCTACCAACAACACTTCGCTGGCATCCTGAAATGCCGCTACTCGGGTGACTGGAAGGCCGCTGCTCTCATCGCCTCATTTTGGATCCTGCCATGATCTTCGTATCTTGCGGCTTCTCATTTCCTGCGCAGCGGCACCGGGGCTTTTCGTAAGCTGTCCATCGTCGCATAGAGCGCTTCACGTATCACCCTTTAACCCCAAGCACATGAAAATTTTCGTGGGCCGGTTAAGTCCAGCCGTTACCGATCTGCATCTTGAACTTTTGTTCGGCCACTTCGGTGAAGTGGAGAATGCCACCGTGATCTATGACAAGGCAACAGGTGGATCGAAGCAATTCGGTTTCGTTGAGATGAAATATGCCCGTGAAGCCGTGAAGGCGATCGATAAATTGAACGGTGCGCCGCTGGAAGGCAGCAATATCGTTGTCAACGAGGCAAGGGAGAGGAGGTAAGCGCGGCTTAGACCTGGTATGATCAGATGATCAGAAGATCAGATGATCGAAATGCGCGGGGATGGTATTGTCGCTCGCAGGCTCGCGTGCTGAGCCTCACCCCGCGCCGTCGCCGGAGCGCTTTGGCGCAGGCGCCCGGCCCCTCTCCGGTTGAGAGGGGTGACGGGATGGTATTGTCGCTCGCAGGCTCGCGTGCTTAAAATGCCGTGGGGGCGATCGATCTCTACCCATATCACGTCCGTACGGGACTTCAATAACGTCACGCACCCGACGCGTCATCGCGCATTTCGATCAGATGATCAAATTATGAGATCAAGATCTGGTCGTCTCACCTTAAGCTCATGGTTTGATCGGGAACTGGTACGGAATGTTCAATAAATCATACCATATTCCATTCTCATACCGATGAGGAGTTTGAGGGTAACATATCTCGATGCCAAGTATGAAGTGGTAGAAGTCAATTTCCAAAGGTGTTACTGTTCGATCCGCATCGACCTCGACCAACTTCCAATTATCTCCCGAGTCAAAACCATAGGCTATTCCACTGAGTTCATTGCCAAAAATGATCACATCATCCTTAGCGCCGGACGCAAATATTTCCTCATCACCAAATACATCACGGATCGCGCTTAGGGGTGATGGTTCAAACTTCATGAAAGCAACCCCATTGTCATTGAGCCAACCATAACCACGTTCCAACAAATGTCCAATAGGATCCTGGTAATTGAGGATATAGCATTTCGCAGCGTGCGATCACATCAGGGGATTGCTTAGTGAGATGATCAAACATTCCCAAAGGGCCACCCAGTTTGCCAAGTTGCTCAAACATGTTGCTAATTAATGATATACTGAAAAATGTCGCGTATCCGTCGCGTCGTCGCGGTTCAATTATCGCATCCAAGCCTCGTAGAAAGGCATTTCCATTATCTGATCATCTAATTTTCCGATCATCCGATCGAACCAACTTCCCACAAACCCCGCCGGTTATCCACAACGCCGATCCATTCACCCGCTGCGGGTTACCTTTGCGCTCCGGTTATAACACCGGAAATGCCCAAAGACAAAAGCATCCGCTCCGTTCTCATCATCGGCAGCGGACCAATCGTGATCGGTCAGGCCTGCGAGTTCGACTATTCAGGATCACAAGCCGCGCGCTCACTGCGCGATGAAGGCATCGAGGTAACGCTGATCAACAGCAACCCGGCCACGATCATGACCGATCCGGTGATGGCCGATCACATATACCTGAAGCCGCTGAAGCCCGAGAGCATCGAAGAGATACTCAAGAAGCACAAGATCGATGCGGTGCTGCCTACCATGGGCGGCCAGACGGCGCTGAACCTCGCGATCGAGTGCGAGAAGCTCGGCATCTGGCAGGAGCATGGCGTGCGCATGATCGGGGTGGATACCGAGGCGATCGACATCACCGAGAACCGAGAGCGTTTCCGTGCGTTGATGGAAAGCATCGATGTGCCCATGGCGCCGAGCAAGACCGTCACCAGCTTCCTGGAAGGGAAGAAGGTGGCGCAGGAATTCGGCTTTCCGCTGGTGATCCGCGCGAGCTACACGCTGGGCGGTGCGGGTGCGGCCTTCGTGAAGGATCCCGCCGAGTTCGAC
>JAEYYE010000038.1 GCA_023430945.1 Bacteroidota bacterium | reverse complement strand
CGTGATGTGGAAGGATCGGTCGGTATTGTTGAAGAGCAGATCCAGCCGCAGGTGCGCTTTCCGATCATCGATCACGAGCGTTTCACCGTGGAACCAACTCTGTAATTCCGCATCGCCTTTCACCGTGATCTTGTTCAGCTCGGTATCGAAGCGGCCGTTCAAAGCAAGCACATCGTGGTGTGATCGGATCACGATCGCATGCCGCGCATCGGTGTAGCGCAGTGAGAGATCATTGAAGCTCACCTTGTCCAAAGCGATCGCAGTGGAACTTTCCGAGGTGCTGTCGCTTTTCCAGATGATGTAGTTCTCCTTCCCGTTGCCATCAAGCCCGGGATACAGCCGCACTTCGCCCGCATGGATCTGTTCCACCGTATAGTTGCCTGCGAACATGTCCCAAAGACTGAATTCCAGGAAAAGTTCCTTCGCGAAAAGCAGCGTATCGGGCGGCACCTGATCGGATCGCACCTCCATCGCGAGCACATCGCTCATGCGCATGCTCGCCTTCGGGAATCGCGCGATCAGCGTAAGGTCCATTTCCTTCACCGAGACTGGCGCGTTCAATTGTTCGTTGATCGCCCCGACCAGCCGCGCCTTCACTTCATCCTCGTACAGGCTGCCGATCAGCACAAGGCCGCTCATGATCACCACGCACAGCACAGCGAGGATCAGCAGGGGCGTACGGAATTTGCGCAACATGGGCAAGATCGAAGGTACCGTGGTGCTTTGCAGCCATAACGGCAATTACCATGCGATCCGTTCACAGCCAAGTGTTAACGGGCTGAATTTTCAGGGCGAATGCCGATCGGCCCTTGATCCTTACGGAAATGTTCCGGTCAGCGGCACCGGGCTTCCCGCGGTATTCGCGGTCACTTGCGCTTGCTCAGGAAAAGCACCTCCTTTTCCGTCAGGTGGCGCCATTTTCCGCGCGGCAGATCTTTTTTGGTCAATCCCGCGAACACGACCCGATCGAGCTTCACCACGGTGTAGCCAAGCGCTTCGAACATGCGCCGTACGATCCGGTTCTTGCCCATGTGCAGCTTGATCCCCACTTCCTTCCGGGTTCCATCCGCAACGTAGCTGGCTTCATCCGCAGCGGCCAGGCCATCCTCCAGTTCGATCCCTTCAACCAACCGCTCCAGATCGGCTTTTGCAACGCTTTTATCCAGGGTGGCGTGGTAGATCTTTTCGGCGCCATGGCTCGGGTGGGTCAGCTTTTTCGCCAGATCCCCGTCGTTGGTCATCAGTAGTACGCCGGTCGTGTGCCGATCCAATCTTCCTACAGGATAAAGCCGTTCACGGCAGGCACTTTCCACCAGGGCCATCACGGTCTTCCTGTCCCGCGGATCATCCGTGGTGGTGATGAAATCCTTCGGTTTGTTCAGTAGCACGTAGCGTTTTGTTTCCGCGCTCAACTTCTGTCCGCCATAATGCACCACATCACCCGGACCGACCTTCACGCCCATTTCGGTAACCACCTTTCCGTTCACGGTGACCACGCCCGCCTTGATCAGATCATCGGCTTCGCGCCGGCTGGCCACACCGCTGTGCGCGAGGTAGCGGTTCAATCGCATCAGGCCGCTTTCCTTTTCTTCCGCAGCTTTTTTCCCACGTTTGCTGGCGCGATCGGGGCCGCGCCCGTGCAGTCTCTTCGTGGAATGATCCCGGGTGCGCTCACCTGTTCGCGGCTTGCGCTCTTCGCGATCGAATTCCCGATCGGTGCCCCGATCAAAAGAAGGCCTTGCGTTACGTTCCCGAAAAGGACGGCTGTCCGGTTTTCGCGGTGCTCTTTCGCGATCGAAACTTTCGCGGCCGGTTGATCCCCTTCGATCGTTCCGAACGCTTTCCTGTCGATCGCGTGATCTGGGCCGATCAGTATTCCTTCCGCCTTCCACTGGCCTGTCGCGGCCGGCGACTGGCGGTCTCCTTCCAGCGCGTTTGGAGGTGCTGCCGCCATCATCATTGAAAGTCCGCTCCGGTCTTTCCTCATCATCCGGCGTGCGATCGGGCTTTGTATTCCGCGTGCTCCGCGATCCGGGCCTTCCGGCGCCCAGCGGCCTGGTCCCTTTGCTGTTCTTTCTTCCGCGCGGTTCGCGCCTTTCACTGGAACGGTCTGCCATGTACTATAGGATAAAAAGCGTCCTGAATGTGATGAATGTACGGTTTGGTGGGATGCATGATCACGCTCACGATATCGAAGCGCAGCCCGAGCTCGCAACCGGTGATCTCAACGTAGGCGTTGGCGGCCTTCAGCAGTTTCGCGCGTTTGCCGGCCTTCACGGCCTCGAGCGGCTGGCCGTGAACATCGCTGCTTCGCGTCTTCACCTCCACGATCACCAGTTCCAGACCAGTGCGCGCAATAATGTCGAGCTCGTGACGGCCGTGGCGCCAGTTCCGCTCAAGCACCTCGTAACCACGCTCTTCAAGGAAGGCTGCCGCCAGCGCTTCGCCTTTGTTGCCGGTGAGATTATGCTCCGCCATGCGTTGAGAACCCTTCGTAACCCGGTGTTGGTGCCCGCCGTAGAACGGATAAAATTGAGGAACTTTTCGGTGTCCGCTCCAAAGATGGCGAACCGCCGATCGGTAACTTCTGAAAATACATGCCAATGCGATCGACATTACGCTCCATTGCCTTCGCAGGCTTCGCCATCGGTGGGTCACTCCTGTTGCACGCACAGTCGTTCGAAGGTGTGATCGAATTCACCAAATCGGCCGGACCGGTGGTCACCAACTACAGGTATTTCGTGAAGGGCGATCATGTCAGGATCGAAGAGGTGAGCTCGCGCGGCGAAGTGCAGGGGATCATGCTCGTTGATACGCACGATGAGAAGGTGGTGGCCGTGAGCCCCGATCGCAAATTGTACATGGACGTGCCCAACATGCGCCTGCCAAAAGAGGTGGAGGCACAGGTGCAGAAGACCAATGAGATGAAGGAGATCGCAGGTTATAAATGCGAGAAGTGGCTGGTGAAAAGTCCGCGCGAGGACAGGTCGATGACGTATTGGGTCGCTGCCGATCAGTTCAACTTCTTCGTTCCATTGCTCCAGACCTTGAACCGCAAGGATGAGCAGGCCGTGATGTTCCTTCACATGAAGGGAGCCACGGATGTGTTCCCCATGCTGGGCGTGGAGCAGAAGATGGATGGAGCTGAGATCTCCCGGCTGGAGGTGACCCGCGTGACGAAGGGTTCGCAGAAAGCTTCGCTGTTCGAGATCCCGAGCGATTACAACCGCTTCGAGAAGAATTGACCGGCCGGTTCAAACCTGATCTCCCGATCGGTGACCGATAACCGCATGGGTGCACCGAGCACCAGTGGCTTGTTATCATCGATATGTCCGGCGGGAAAGCCGAAGCAGACCGGATAGTTCACGGCTCCGATCGCATTGGAGATGATCTCTTCCGCCGATCGGCCGAATGGATCCGCTTCGTTCTTGTTGCGCATATCGCTCATTCCACCTACGATCAGGCCGGTGAGGTCGCGGAACCATCCACCGAGCTTCAGGTTCTGCACCATGCGATCGACGTGGTAGAGCAGTTCATCCAGATCCTCAAGAAAGAGGATCTTTCCTTTCGGATCGAGATCGAAAAAAGTTCCGCGAAGCGAATGGAGAACGGAAAGATTTCCACCGACCAGGATACCTTCAGCCTCGCCATTCCGATCGAGATCGTGGTGCATGGATCCGTGCTTTTGCACATGGATCGGAGCAGGTTCGCCGAAGAGGATCTTTCGCAGACCTTCCTTGCTTGCTTCACTTTTTCCCGCGATGTTGAAGGGCATCTGTGCATGGAGCGATCGGATGCCGGTGCGATGGAGCGCGTTATGCAATGCGGTAACATCACTGAAGCCGATGATCCATTTGGGATCTTTCTTCAACCGGTCCAGATCGATGCGATCGAGCAACCGCACAGTTCCGTAGCCGCCACGCGCACACCAGATCGCACGCACCGCTGGATCATCGATCGCTCGCTGGAGATCTGCAGCGCGCTCTTCATCGGTCCCGGCCTGCTGGAAATGCTTTCTTCCGATACAGTTCCCGAGCTTCACTTTCAGCCCCCAACTTTCTGCAAGGGCCATCCCATCGGTGAGTTCTGCCTGGGTGATCGCACGGGCAGTGGGAACGATCGCAATGGTGTCGCCGGATCGGAGCGAAGGAGGTGCGATCATACCGCAAAGCAAAACAGCGATCCAAAGCGTAAAATGAAGAAAGGTGACCAGTTGGCCACCTTTCCTTGTTAGATCGGGAAGATCAGAATTTACCTGAAAGACCGAATTGTACCACCGATTTAGCGCCTCCGATCTCGGTATATGCACCGAAGTTGTCCGTGAAGAAGTAACGCAGGCCGAAGGTGAGTTCCATGCCAAGCGGCACAAGGTTGGGCAGATCCACGGCGCTTCCAACGCCAGCCGCATCGGTGGTGGTGGTGCTCCAATTCGCATTGCGATAACCAAGGCCGAGGCCGATGTATGGATCGAATTTCTCGTTCGATCCGATGTGGTAGTTGAAACGTGCGAGAACGCTGTATGTACTGCGTTTAGTGGTCTCAGTGTGGAACACTTGCGTGGTATCGTCGAATGCAGAGAATCGGTACGACCATTCATTCGTCGCGTAAGCCACGCTCAGGCCCAACCCGATGTTGTCCGACATGGCACGCTCATATTTGAAGTAGAGCGGTCCCAGGCTGCTGTATTGAACATCGGTGTAGGTATCGAACGTGCTGTTCAATGCACCGAGTACGGTAACGAAACCATAACCCACCGAGATCGAGTTCGATCCTTCGGGGAAGGCCTGTGCTTTGGCTGAACGCGGAGCAAGCAGGGTGGTGAACGCGAACAATGCTGCACCGAAAAGACACTTCTTCATGTAAACTGGGAATTTGAGCGCAATGTTACGTGTACGCACGCGATAGGTTCCAGATCAGGCGTACTTCTTTATCCACAACGCCCAACCGCATCGGCAGCGCCCGATCGGGAATGGATAAGGTACTTTCGCGCTTCGATCCATCATTGTGAAGAAACCAGAGCGGATACTCGTGACCGCGGCATTGCCGTATGCCAACGGACCACTGCACATCGGCCATATCGCCGGCGCCTATCTTCCGGCGGACATTTTTGTGCGAAGCCTGCGCCAGCGCGGCAAGGAAGTGCTTTTCGTCTGTGGCAGCGATGAACATGGCGCTGCGATCACGATCCGTGCGATGAAGGAAGGGACCACGCCGCGCGCCATAGTTGACAAGTACCACGCGTTGATGAAGAAGTCCTTCAGCGATCTTGGGATCGGGTTCGATATCTATCACCGCACGAGTGAACAATTGCACATCGAAACATCCCAGCAGTTCTTCCTGGAGCTTCATAAGGATGGATCGTTCATCGAGAAGGAAGAGCAGCAGTACTATGATGAACAAGCGAAGCAATTCCTTGCCGATCGGTACATCATGGGCACCTGTCCGAAGTGTGCGAATCCGGATGCGTACGGCGATCAATGCGAAAAATGCGGCACTGCATTAAGCCCGAAGGACCTGATCGATCCGCGGAGCACATTGAGTGGATCCAAACCGGTGCTTCGGCCAACAACGCATTGGTACCTACCCATGGATCGGAGCCAGCAATGGGTTGAGGATTGGATCAACAATGGAATGCTCGATGGTGAAAAACACCATGATCCGAAGGAATGGAAACCGCAGGTGCTCGGCCAGTGCAACAGCTGGTTGAAGGATGGATTGCGCCCGCGCGCGATGACGCGCGATCTGGATTGGGGCGTGCCGGTTCCGCTACCCGGTGCCGACGGAAAGGTGCTGTATGTATGGATGGACGCACCGATCGGCTACATCAGCGCAACCAAACAATGGGCAGCCGACAATGGCGAGGATTGGGAGAAATGGTGGAAGGATCCCGGAACACGCTTGATCCAGTTCATCGGCAAGGACAACATCGTATTCCACTGCATCATATTCCCGATCCTGCTGAAGCTGCATGGCGGCCTCGTTCTTCCGCAGAACGTTCCTGCCAATGAATTCCTGAATCTGGAAGGGCGCAAGATCAGCACCAGCCGCAACTGGGCGGTGTGGCTGCACGGATACATGGAGCGCTGGCCCGATCGGCAGGACGAATTGCGTTACGCGCTTGCGACCATCATCCCCGAATTCAAGGACAGCGAATTCACGTGGAAGGACTTCCAGGACAAGAACAACAACGAGCTTGTCGCGATCATCGGCAACTTCGTTCAGCGTGTTCTTGTTCTCTGTCACAAATACTACGGAGGCAAAGCGCCGCAACCTGTTGAAGGGAATTTCGAATTGGATCTTGCCGTTTGGAGTTCTATCCACGCAAGTGCGGAGGATATCGCACGGCAGATCGACCAATTCCGGTTGCGCGATGCGCTCGCAAGTGCGATGAACGTCGCTCGCGCCGGCAATAAATATCTCACCGATACCGAACCGTGGAAGTTGGAGAAGATCGATCCTGAACGTACGCGGACGGTGCTTTACAACAGCTTGAACATCGCGGCCGCATTGAGCATCGTGCTCGATCCGTTCCTGCCTTTCACCGCCCTGAAGTTGCGGAAGATGCTATCGATCGATACGCTCACCTGGGATGACGTTTTTCGGAAGGACCTGATCGGAGTTGGGCAGCAACTCGGAAAACCGGAACATCTATTCCGCCCGATCACGGATGAAGAGATCCAACGCGAGCTCGATCTGTTGAAAGCGAACGAACCCGTTGCACCTATCGCAGGGAACGCAGATGAACAACAGACCCCACAGGTAAAGCCGAACATCTCCTTCGATGATTTCGCGAAGCTCGATCTACGCGTGGGAACGATCATCTCTGCGGAGCGCGTACCGAAAGCGGATAAATTGCTGAAGCTTTCGATCGATATCGGAGAAGCTGCGCCGCGTACGGTGATCAGCGGGATAGCGCAGCACCATCAACCGGAGGATCTTGCCGGGCAACAAGTGGTGCTCGTTGCGAACCTGGAGCCGCGCAAAATGCGCGGTGTCGAAAGCCAGGGGATGGTGTTGATGGCCGGGGATGTGAATGGCCGGTTGATCTTCGTGGAGCCGAAGGGCGGGGCCGATCCCGGATCGGAGGTGCGCTGATCGCACATGGCTTGGTTACATTTGCGGGCTTCCAATTGACCCCATAGTTCAATGGATAGAATAGGAGTTTCCTAAACTCTTGATCCAGGTTCGACTCCTGGTGGGGTCACAGTTGAACAACGAAAAAGCCCGGCGGATGCCGGGCTTTTCTTTGGATCTGGTCGGCCTATCGGGTCACCATCAGTCGCTGGGTGGCCAGATCGTTCGCTTCATCATCGCGAAGGATCGCGGTGTAGTTCCCTTCCGGCAACGTGGAAA
>JAEYYE010000392.1 GCA_023430945.1 Bacteroidota bacterium | reverse complement strand
GGATACGATCGTGCTGATGCCCACCGGTGGGGGTAAGAGCCTTTGTTACCAGATCCCGGCACTTGCCTTCGAGGGGCTTACAGTGGTGATCTCGCCCCTGATCGCACTAATGAAGGATCAGGTGCAGGCGTTACAGGGGAACGGGATCGCTGCGGCGTACCTGAACAGTTCGCTCACCTTCCAGGAGGAGATGGCGATCCTCGGCCAGATCGGGGACCGCCGGATCAGGCTGCTGTACGTTTCACCGGAAAGGCTCTTCCAGCAAGGTTTTCTCGATCGCCTCGAACAATGGGGAGTTTCACTCTTCGCGATCGATGAGGCGCATTGCATCAGCAGCTGGGGCCATCACTTCAGGCCGGAATACAAGCATCTCGCCGTGCTGAAGGCACATTTCCCTTCGGTACCGTTGATCGCGCTCACCGCCACTGCGGACAAGGCCGTGCGATCGGACATCGGCAACGACCTGCGGATGAACGATCCGCTCACGTTCATCAGCAGCTTCGACCGGCCCAACCTTTCGCTCGCAGTGCTGCCCGGGCAGGATCGCTGGCGATCCATCCAACGCATCGTGGAACGCCACGCGGGCAGGTGCGGCATCATCTATTGCAACAGCCGCGCAGGTGCGGAAAGACTCGCCGAAAAGCTCCGATCCGTCGGTGTGCGCGCCGCCCACTACCACGCGAAGCTCGAGCAACAGGAGCGCAGCAGCACGCAGGATGATTTCATCCAGGGCAAGGTGCACGTGATCTGTGCCACGATCGCTTTCGGCATGGGGATAGACAAGGCCGATGTGCGCTTCGTGATCCATTACAACCTGCCGGGCACCGTGGAAGGTTTCCACCTGGAGATCGGCCGGGCCGGACGCGACGGACTTCCGGCAGAAACGATCCTTTTCTACAGCTATGCCGATGTGCAGACGCACATGCATTTCATGGAGGAGGTGCAGGATCCGAAATATCGCGAGATCCTCGGGGCCAAACTGGAAAGAATGAAGGAATATGCCGAGGCACAGGTGTGCAGGCGCAACATCCTGCTCAGCTATTTCAGTGAGGAGGTGGATCGGCCATGCGGCAATTGCGATGTCTGCAAGGACCCGCCCAACTATTTCGATGGCACCGTTACTGCCCAAAAGGCGCTGAGCGCGGTGGTCAGGAGCCTTGGGCAGCTGAGCCTGAGCACCCTTGTGGACGTGCTGAAAGGCACGAACAGCCCTGAAGTGATCGAGAAGAACTGGCAGCGGATCAAGACCTTCGGCGCCGGCAGCGACATCAGTGCGTTCGCCTGGATCCAATTCATACAGCAATTCATCCAGCTCGGTCTGTTGGAGGTGGATTATCGCGATCATCATCACCTGAAGATCACGCGCGCAGGCGAAGCGGTGCTTCGCAATGAACGCCAGGTGAGCCTGGTAACGCCCGAAACGATCAGGCAGCGCCAGGACCGGCCGAAACGTGCCCGTACACACTTCGTGGCGGAACCTGCCATCAATACCGATCTGCTCTCCAACCTGAAAGCATTGCGCCGATCCATCGCCGCCGATCTGGGCAAACCGGCATACGTGGTTTTCAGCGATGCCACCCTGATCGATATGGCCGCGAGGCAGCCCAAGGACATCCATCAATTCAAGGCCGTTTCCGGCATAGGTGAACACAAGGCGGCCCAATACGGTGAACAATTCCTGAAGGCGATCAGGAACTGGCAACGTCCCGCAGTGCCTGCATATTGAGCGCGGTCACCTCATGTGGGGAGAAGTTTTCCCATCCAAGAGTGATGTTATTATTGTACATGAGCACGGGTAACCCGGGAGCATCGGGAATTTGGATCCAGTGCATAATATTTGACCGGGGCCTGTGCCGATATAAATTCACCACATCGCCATGCAGTTGATCCAAGTGAGCTCCGCCGATCTTCATTTTTCCAAGATCCACTGGCCCGGTGCCCAGAAGCAGGAGGTTTCAAGACCGATGCAGATGATCAACAAGGTGTTGAACAAGATGGGCGCACCGCTTTGGCTCACGCCGCGCTTCGATTATAGGGAGGATATGGTGAGCATGGAGCAGGTGGTGAATTTCCAGCACCTGATCGCGCGCGTGCTCGACGCCCATGTACCCGGCGATGTGGTCGAACTCGGCTGTTACATCGGAAGCACCACGTCGATCATCGGTACCATTCTTCGTGAGGCCGGCGCCGATCGCGGCTTTCATGTGTACGACAGTTTCGATCACAACCTGAGCCGCAGTAAAATGGATGTGCTCGGCACCTTCGTTTCCAATATGAAGAAGGAAGGTTTGGAACTGCCGTTCATCCATCGCGGCGACATGTACGACACCGTGCCAGCCGAATTGCCTTCGAAGATCGCTTTCGCCCACATCGACCTTGGCACTGGCGGTGATCCTGAAAGCCACAGGAAATGCCTGCTGCATTGCCTGCAACATGTCTACGATCGCATGCCACATGGGGCGATCGCCGTGCTCATGGACTATCATGAGGATGGTGTCACCATTCAGGGCGCGAATACCAATCCCGGTGTGAAACAGGCGTGTGATGAATTCTTCGCCGGAAAGGAGGAGAAGGTGTACACCCTCTATGGCGGGCCGTGCAGCCACGGTTATTTCAAGAAGCACTGATCGAAGCGGCTCACGGCTGGATCACTTTCAGGTCCATTCATCGAGCAGATCGGCGGCCTTCCGTGCGACCTGTGTTCCGATCGCAACGCCCATACCACCAAGCCTTACCGCAAGTACGATCCGATCGGAACGCCGTTCGATCAGCGGTGATTTGCTCCTGCTTCCGAAGGCCATGATCCCGCTCCACTTCTGTTCGATGGAGAAGTCAGTTCCCGGTAGGATCATTTCCTTCAGTAACCGATGAAGTTCGTTCTGGATCCTTTCCGTGGAACCTTCCTCGGTGGTTGATTCGCTTACCGGATCGAGATCCCTTCCGCCGCCGAACAGCACGCGGTCCTCAAAATTCCGGAAGTAGTAGAATCCTTCACCGTAATGGAAATTCCCCTTCAACTTCAAACCTTCGATCGGTGAGGTGAGGATCACCTGGCCGCGGCCCGGCACCACATCCAGTTCCGGCAACAGATCCCGGGTATAGCCGTTCGTGGCCACCACCACCTGTTGCGCAGCGATGGGTGCTTCATCCTCGATCCGCAGCTCCACATGATCTGGATTTTCCTCGATCGCTGTCACCCTGGTGGCCGATCGGAATTGCACCCCTTCTGTGATCGCCTTTCGCAGCAGGGCGCTCATCATCGATCCGCTGTTGATCGATCCTTCCAGATCGGTGGTGGCCAGGTGATCTATTCCATTCAGCCCGAATTGCTTGATCAGATCATTCCGCCAGCGGTACGCGCGCCTGCCGAACATCGGTTCAAGCGCATCGTTCAACACATCGAACTTTTCCTGTACTTCGGTGTACAATGGATCACCAGAAGCGAAGATCTCATGTCCGCCGGAAGCCTTGAAACCGATCGCCTCATCGCCAAGTTCCTGGCGCAGATCGCGCAGGCCTTTCCACCGAAGCTCCACCCGCGCCATGGCAGCGTCCATTCCTTCGTTCCGGATATCGGCGATCAATTCACTCGGGCTTCCGAAGCATGCGAAACCGGCGTTCTTCACGCTCGCTCCGCTCGGAAAACGGCCTTTTTCCAAAACCACCACATGATGGTCGGGATGCCTGCGTTTATACATGATCGCTGTGAAGAGCCCCACGATGCCACCGCCGATCACGGCCACATGCGGCCTTACCTGGAATGCACGTATTTCCCAGATGCTGGGTGCTGGAGTGTTCATCGTTCGCGGGGCTTCAGGACGATCTCAACCCCAAAGATCTCGTAAATTGCGGCGTTCGATGGATCATCTGCAGGATAGGATCGGATCGGGAGCCATTCTTCGATCACAGTGGCTGTTGCCGTTGTGCATCCTGCTGCTCGCATTCCTTCCTGCCACACTCCGTGCCCAACTCGATGTGGTGATGGTCTACGGAACGGTGAAGGACATGTCATCGGCAAGGAAACTCGATGGCGTTACCGTTTCGGTCTTCAAGGATGGCGCGAAGCTCGTGGACGTGCTTACCAACGCCAGCGGCAAGTACGAATTGAACCTTGATTACGGAGCTGACTACAAGATCATGTGCTCCAAGCAGGGTTACGTGGGCAAGAACATCAGCATCGATACGCGCAACGTGCCCGATGAAGAAAGGCAGGGCGGCCATGGGATGAACATCGACTTCACCATGATGGTGGAGATCCAGGGCGTGGATTATTCGGTGCTGCTGGAACCATTCGGGAAATCGAAGTACGAGAAGGCCACGGGCACCTTCGAATGGGACCATGAATACACCGCCCGAATGCGCGATGCGCAGGCCCGGTTGATGAAGGAATACGAGGATCGCAAGAAGCGTGAGGCGAATGCCGAAGAGGAATTCGCCAAAGCGATGAAGCAGGGCGACGAGGCGATGGCGGCGAACAATTTCCAGAAGGCGGTGGACAATTTCAATACCGCGCTGGAGATCAAGCCGGGCGATGCCGTCGCTACCGCACGTTTGAGCGATGCGAGAATGCGTCTGGAAGGCCAGGATGCCGAGAAGAAACTGGCCGAACAATACGCTGCGCTGATCAAGGAAGCCGATGACCTGTTCACCAAGAAGGATTATGAGGGATCGAGATCCAAGTACACCGCTGCGCTTGATCTCAAGGAGACCGAAGCACATCCGAAGCAACGGTTGAAGGAGATCGAAACGATCCTTGCCGAACTGGCGAAGAAAGCCGAGGAAGAGAAAAAAGCGAAGGAACTCCAGGAGAAATACGATGCAGCGATCGCCTCTGCGGATGCGGCTTTTAAAGGCGATCAGCTTGATGATGCACAGGCGAAATACAGCGAGGCAAGTGGACTGAAGCCGGCCGAACAGTATCCGAAGGATCAGATCGCTGCGATCGCCACAAGGCGCACTGAGCTTGCGAAGAAAGCAGAGGAAGAAGCGAAGCAGAAGGAACTTGAAGAGAAGTACCAGGCGGCGATCGCTACTGCAGATGCTGCGTTCAACGGATCGAAATGGGATGATGCCACGGCCGCGTATACGCAGGCATCAACCTTGAAACCCGAGGAAAGCTACCCGAAGGACCAGCTGGCGGCGATCGCGGTAAAGAAAGAGGAAGCGGCGAAGCTGGCAGAAGAGGAACGCCTTGCGAAGGAATTGCAGGAGCAATACCAGGCGATCATTTCCGCGGCCGATGCAGCCTTCAATTCCGATCAGCTCGATCAGGCGGAAGCGAAATACAACGAAGCGCTTGGTTTGAAGCCCGAAGAGAACTACCCGAAGGACCAGATCGCCGCGATCGCCACCAAGCGCCAGCAACTTGCCGATCAGGCGGAACAGGAAAGGTTGGCCAGGGAGTTGGCGGAGCAATATGCGGCGATCATCGCGGAAGCCGATGCGGCGTTCAACAGCCAGCAATGGGATGATGCCGCAGCAAAATACACCGAAGCTTCAGGCTTGAAGCCGGAGGAAAAATACCCAAGGGACCAGCTCGCGGCGATCGAAAAGGCGAAGGCCGAACTGGCGCAGAAGGAGGCCGAGGAGCAGAAAGCCCGCGAGCTCGAAGAGCAATACCAGGCCGCGGTCGCTTCGGCGGATGAAGCGTTCAATTCCGAGGACTGGGACGCTGCGATCGGAAAGTACAATGAAGCTTCGGGCTTGAAACCAGCCGAGACCTATCCGAAGGAACGTCTTGCACTGATCGATCAAAAGAAAGCAGAAGCTGCGGAATCGCTCAAGCAGCAGGAATTGGATGCCGCTTACGATGCGGCGATCGCAACCGCCGATCAGGCTTTCGATTTCGGGGATCTCGCCGCGGCCCGATCGGAATATGAAAAGGCTTCAGGCCTGAAACCGGCGGAAACCTACCCGAAGCAACGGATCGGAGAGATCGATGGACTTTTGGCCGAACAGGCGAAAGCGGCTGAAGAGGAGCGCAAGAAAGCCGAGCTCGAAGCGCGCTACAACGACCTGATCGCAAAGGCCGATGCGGCTTTCAGTGCCGAAGAGTTCTCATCGGCGCTCAACGATTACAAGGATGCCCTGCAGATCAAACCGGGTGAACAGCATCCCACCGATCGGATCGCAGAGATCAACACGAAACTGGATGAAGCAGCACAGGCAAAGGCCGAAGAGGAGCGCCTATTGCGCGAACAACAGGAGAAGCAAACGCGCTACAACGATCTGATCGCTGCTGCGGACAAGGCATTCAACGCCCAGCAGTTCGATCAGGCACGGAGCGATTACAACAGCGCGCTCGAAGTGAAACCCGATGAGGCCTATCCGAAGGAACGCCTCGCAGCGATCGATGCAGCGATCGCCCAGCGCGCCCAGGATGAAGAAGCGGCAAGGCTCGCCGCCGAGGCCGATGCTGCTGAACGTGCCCGCCAGGCAGAGGCGGACAGTCTCGCCGCCGCAGAAGCCGCAGCCGCAGCAGCGCGCCAGGCCGAGGCCGATAGTCTCGCTGCTGCTGAAGCCGCCGCCGCCGCCCGCCAGGCAGAGGCCGACAGCCTTGCCGCATTGGAACGCGCCCGCCTCGAAGAGGAAGCGCGCCTGGCCGCCGAGATGAGCGCCGCCGACCGGGCGCGTATGGAAGAAGAGGAGCGCTTGAGAAAAGAGACCCTTGAAGCGGAGTACAACGCACATGTCGCTGCGGCCGATCGCGCATTCAGCGGACAGGAATGGGATCTCGCACGTGAGAAATACAATGCTGCGCTCGCGGTCATGCCTGAAGCACAACATCCAAAGGATCGGCTTGCCGCGATCGATGCGGAGATCGCACGCATAGCGGAAGAGGAAAAGCGCAGGCTGGATGCTCAAAGCGCAGAGGAACAAGCCAGGCTAGCCGCCGAAGCCGAGCAGCGCAGGCTTGAAGAGGAACGGCTTGCACGCGAAGAGGAGGAACGCAAGCGCCGCGAAGGGGAGAGGGCCACACAGGAACGTTACAATACCGCCGTGGCCGAGGCGGATCTGGCACTGGCCGAATTGCGTTACCAGGAAGCACGTGATCTGTTCGCGCAGGCGAGCGATATCAAGCCGGAAGAAACCTATCCGCTCACCAAGATCGACCAGATCGACAAGATCCTCGCGGATCTGGAGAAGAAGCGGATCGAAGATGAACTTGCTGCTGAACGCCTGAAGTCACGTGAAGCCGATCGTGCCCCGACCACGACATCGATCGATATCCGCAAGGAGCAGGAGGCCGAGCAGTTCATGCGTGATGCACGTGAACGTGAGGAAGCCGAGAAGTATGAACGGATCAAGAAGTTCAAGTCGGATCTGGAACTTGAGGCCGCACAGGATGCCGAGTCAGCGGACCAACGCCGGGCGCAAGGGATCGAACAACGCGACAGTCACCTGAAGAACGCGATCGGACTGTATGAAGGTGACGAGGAACGCCGCCGCCGCAATGCCGAAGAGATGGAGGCCTTGCGCAGGCAGGTGGAGGAAGCTGAAGCGCAGCGCCGCCAGCGATCGGCCGATCTTCGATCACAGAACCAGCAACAGAGCGATCAGCTCCTTGCCGATAAATGGGATCTGGACCAGCAATGGGATCGGAAGCACGAAGCGCAGGTGGAACAGATGGTGAGCACCATCGATCGGATCCGATCCACGGAAGCCGATCGCACAGCGCGTGGACTGGAAAAGAACCAGCAGTTGCGTGAAGAAGCCGAAGCGATCGCGGCCGGACACCTGGCCATGCGCGAACGCGGCAATGCGATGGTGGAAGAGCGCTACACGCAGTTGCAGAATGAAAAACGCGCACTGGAAGTGCGCGAAGCGCAGTTGGTGAACGCGAGCAAACAGTCACGCGAGCAGGCGAAGCAGCAATTGGACAACACGCCGCGGAACCAGCCACGCGATTTCGGGGATTACAACCGATCGAAACTTGCGACGGAGTATGCGCCCGGCGTTACCGAGGAAAGCTACACCGAAGGCAACAAGGTGATCATTCGCCGGGTGGTGGTGAACGGCAACAAGGCCGATGAATACAGCAAAGTGATCGCGAAATGGGGCACGTTCTACTTCAAGAACGGCCAAAGCATCACCGAAGCGATCTGGGCGAAGGAGACGGAGGGGTGATGCGTGAAGGATCACACTATAAGCCCTTCGGGTCACTGCTGCCCGGAAGGAATTACAGCAGTGGATCGTACAGGCATGGCTTCAATGGGATGGAGAAGGATGATGAGATCCACGGCGCTACAGCAACCAGCTACGACTTCGGAGCGAGGATGTACGATGCAAGAGTTGCACGATTCCTCAGTGTTGATCGCTACGCCGAAAAGTTTGCGAACCTAAGTCCTTACCTCTACGCGGGAAACACTCCCATCCAAGCACGAGACATAAACGGTGACAGCCTGTACTTCTCCACACATGCCTTGGCTTGCGATTATGCTACGAAGATTAACTCTGCCTTGGGCAAAGCGTTTGGCTCTGACTTCTACAGTGCTGTTGAGGTCCACTCAACGGTTGTTTCCGTCCAGACAGCTGACGGCGTACAAAGTGTTCAACGACACTTCATTGTGCCCAATCCTCAATCAAATGCCAATTGGAACCAAGGAAGCGCTTCACTGGGTGAGTTCCTTGATGTCCTTCTCTCTCCTAGGCTGACCAGGGTTCTTTCCGTTGAGAGCGGAACAAAGCCGCCTCAGCCAGGTCCGTTTGGCATAGGGCAATCAAGGAATCCCCTTACAATCGACCAGCTAGGTGGTGGCTACACGATGCCAGGAGAAAAGGCTATTTATGTCCATGGCGACCTGAATACTTCGGCAGGTAAGCTAGGTTCGAGCTATATGGACCCTGGTGCAATTCTTCTTCACGAAGCCACGATACACCTACACCCAGACAATGCCATGCGAGATGGTAGGACAACAGGCCTCTCGGAGGATATGGATAAAGAATTCCGCATCCAAGGACGGGGCTCCGACCATGGCGGTCGAGCTGCACCTTATACCCCGAAGGAGAAGTCTCAACTGCGAGAAGCTCGCGGCAAGTTCTTCGATGCTCAGAAATCAGCTCAAGATTGTCGTTGATGTCAGTTCGATGCGGACTTCTCCTTGCTGCAATCCTATTTGGATGCTCTGATGGCAATCGGAGTGAGAAGTGCATCAGTTATCAAGATGCATTGTTTGGGGAGTTGGATGCGATTGATACGTCGCTATCCAAGGAACAACTCTTGAAACGTGGATATGTTGGTCTGCCATCGAACCGACCCATCTATGAAAGGTGCGATAGCCTCGTTTGTAGCCGATACTTCTTCTGCGGGGAAGAGTTAGAAATGATTGAGGTATTCTGCCATGGAGATAGACACTTTAGGGATTGTGCATCCATTATTGAATCCAAGTCTGATTCAATTAAGATGGCTCTATTACTGATCTCGGATTCGGTCTCTATGACGGCCACTAGCTTCATCCATTACCGTCTCCTGTTGAAGGCTCGCTCAGTCTGTCCATTCCCCGCTAACGCTGAGCTGTAGCCCCCGCCCGCTCTCTTGTGCGTGGCCATGGCATCGCGTCCAGCGCGTGAAGATAGAAGTGGAAAGCCCTGAAGCGGTGCTTTTGACGGCTGAGGATTCAAACCTCCGCAGGGTCTCCGTCTTCGGGACCCTGCGCCTTGCCAGATCTGCGAAAGGGATAGAAGCGAAAACCCCGCAAGCGAGCGCAGCGAGTGCGGAGTAGTAACCCTTCGACTTCGCTCAGGATAACTACTAACCCGGTCAGCCGTATGACGGATCCGCCCAGATCAACCCTTCGCCTTTCGCGACTTCAGTTGTTTCACCAGATCCACGATCTGTTCGGCGCTCAGTTGCTTGCCCACGAATTTGCGATCGCCATCCACCACGAAGACCTTCGGCGTGCTGTACACATCGTAGGTGTCGGCGTAGTTGAGGCTTTCGATCGTGGTGAATTGCGGGATGTATTTGCGCGCATCCTTCTTCGCTTCTTCGAACACGGTCTTGGTGAGCGCCACGTTCACCCAGTCCAGACCGTTCTCGCGGATGAACTTCTTCCAATCCTTCATCAAGGATTCGTCGGTGGCCTTCGCGACCGCATAAACTTCAACCCCGAGATCCTTCAATTCGTTCTTGTACACCTCGTAGATGCCGGGCATTTCCTTTTTGCAATGGCCGCAATGCGGGTCCCAGAAGATGATCACCACATATTCCTGCGGCAGATCGTACATGCTGATCCATTTCTGCTCAGTGGTGTCCGTGAGGATGATGTTCTTCGCTTTTTTTCCGAGCGTGAGCGGAGCCATCTTGTGCGCGCGTTCGCATAGCTTTGTGAGGTTCTCCTCGCTCATCCACGTGGCACGTGATGGTTTGTTGGGCGCGGGACAGTAATAGGTGAGCGCCATGTGCGCGAAGACCGCGTCCATGCCCATGATCTCACTGTTCTGGTATTTGTTCGTGATGAATTGCACCACGTATTGGAAGACCTCCGATCCATCCTTTGTGCGCGCGATCAGTTCGTCGGCGAGCTTGTTGATCGTATCGGGCACCTGCGGGATCACCTTGCCCACATATTCCTCCAGTTTGTTGTGGAACACGGGTACGCGCACGATCCGATCGTCGTGCAGGTCGAAACCATCCCAGAAATGCGATCGGTATTGATAGTACGAAGCGGCGCTATCAAGCGTGCCATCGGCCTTTTTCGGCTCAGGCAGATCCACGCTCATGCTCATCTTCACCAGTGAAGCGGCGAGCGTGCCTTCATTATTCGCGACGAGGTTTCGTTGATAATTCTTCACCTGTTTGTCCAAGTCCTCGAGTTTGCTTTTGAATGTCCCTTTCGCGATCGGATCAGGCGCTTTGTCCATTTGCGAACGGATCGAATCGCTTTCAGCCTTCTTGTCGT